>DAOTXG010000407.1:0-5125 GCA_034435515.1 Anaerolineales bacterium | reverse complement strand
CCCCATCGTTCCCACGCCGTATCCAGCGCCTGCCTCACGTTGAACACCAGACGCGGATTCACACCCAGGTCCAGGGTCGGCTCGCCCAGCGGCGGCACGGCGACATCGCGCACGCTGCCGCTCGTGTCCAACCGCACGCCGTAGAGCGCGTATTTCTTCGCCTCGGTTTCGTCTCCGGCCTCCATCCGTTCGCGATAGCGCGCGAACATCGCGTCGAGCGTCGCCAGCGAGTCGCCGACCGAGTCGTTGTTAAAGTCCACGAGCGCGATGCGCGGGATGTGGGCGGGGCGCGTGTGGCAAAAGGCGAGCATCACCTCCGCCGTGTCGCCGAAGAAACAGGCGATGGCCGCGTGGGCCACCGTCCCGCCGCCCGCGCCGCCCCACCAGTCGCCCTGGGCGTCGGTCGAGACGAACGGGCCGAGGGTGGCCGCGTAATCCATGTTGAACCGCTGAACGGCAATGTTGTAAGCGTAGCCATCGGCCGCCTGCACCTCGTGCAGGTCGAAGCGGGCAGGGAAGAACAGGACCGGCTTGCCGCGCGCCGCGATGAGTGTCTGATAGACGTTCGTCGCCACGCGCGAGGCGCGGGTGAGGATGCCCAGCGTCGGCGTCTCGAGCAGCGCAAAGTCGCGATAGCGTCCGCGCGCGCGCATGACCGGCTGGACCTGCGTCGGGTCGCCGTTGTATTTGACCAGCGCGCCGTCGTGGACGGCTTCCACTTCGAGCTGATCCCAGGTGTTGACGAACCTCCCGCCAGGGCTTTCAAAATAGCCGGTGCAGCAGCGGAGCATCTCGATGGCCTTGTCCACGCCGACGACGACCGTCGTCCCCGGGCGGCGGGTGAACCATTGCATTTCCACCCTCATCTCCCCGATTTCCGCGCCCCGCGGGTCGCCGAAGTCCAGCACACGCGGCGCCCGGCCCGCGTAGCCATAGCCCTCCGCCGAGAGCTGCCGGAGCATGGCGCCGATATTCTCGAAATACTTGTCCGAATACCACCCCCGGCGCATCCGCTCGACGTCGAGCTTGAAGGTCGCATTGGTCAGCCGCTTGCGATCGAAAATGGTCATCCTGAAACTCCCAAATCCTCACGACCCCCGAAGTGGAACGTCGGGGGCAATTTCCAAATCCCAGTATCCGCTAAATCCGTTCAATCCGTTGACAAAAAACCTAAACGGCCACCTTCATGCCAGGCCAGTGGGCAATTGGCTCGGTCGAGCGGACGACGTGCATCCCGGCCGCGGCGAATTTGCGGAAGGCGGCGTCGGCCTCGTCGGTGTAATCAACCACGCCCGGCACGACGACCGGCGAGGTGCAGTCTTCGAGCAGGTACACCTTCTGCGCCAGGCTGCTATCCTTATCCACGATGCTGTTCAGCAGATCCTGGATCGTCCAGGCCACGCAGTGGCTCTTGGCCTGCCCGGCGATGATGACGGCGTCAAAGTCCAGGAGCGTGTCAATCAGCTCAAAATTCTTGTCGGTGAGCAAATCACCCTCCGGGCCTTGCCGCACTTCCGGGCCCAGCACCGAATAGTGCTCGGTGAGCGGGTGACTGCCTTTAATTTGGAAGTTCACGCGGGCGCAGCGGGCAACGCTGTGAAAGAAAATGGCCTCTTCCACGGCGGCGACCAGCGCGTGGCCCAGGCCCCCGAGCATGGCGTGGTAGGGCCAGATCGTCAGCGCATACTTGCCGCTTTGCTGGAGCGCGCGCGTGTAATGGCGCAGGTGTCGCCCGGCATAGTCCACGCTCACCCCGAGGCTGGCCGCCAGGGCCGGGTTGAACTTCCAGCGGCCCGTTTCGACATCTTCGGCCGAGACGAGTGTATACGGGGCCGGATGCTCGCCGGCGTCGTTGACGAGGAAGAGCGCGTGGAAAATCTGCGGCGCCTGGTGGGTGTCCATCGTCGGGCAAATCTGCGTGATCGCGCCGAGGTTGCGGTAGACGAACTCGCACAGGCGGCGGTTGTCATCAATCGCGCCGGCGCCGGAGCGCCCGCCGACGTATAGCTCGAAGTCGGGGAGGCAAAAGGTATTCTGCACGTCCACGGCCACCAGGCAAATCTTGAACTGATCGGCGGCGGCGGGGCGCAGACGCGAAGCGTGCGCTTGCGCCCAGCGCTCGGCTTCTTCGGCCCGCTGTTGATAAGGGACTTTCCAGATGCGCCCAACCTGCGTCGGGTCGAAATGCGAGGGGAGGGGAAGTTCGGCGAACATGAGCAGTTCCTTTCTCTACTTGATAATTACCTGACGGGCCGGCAGGAACAGCCGCCAACCCTTAAATTCGGCGACGGCGTTCTTCTTGTAGCGATACAGGCGCGCCGGGCGGCCCTGTCCTTTTTCAGACCCCGCGCGGTATTTGCTGGTCTCGGCCACGATGCCCGCCTCCAGGAGACGGCGGCGGAAGTTGCGCTTGTCGAGTTTCTCGCCGAGGACGATCTCGTACGCGGTCTGCAGTTCGGTGAGCGTAAATTCGTTGGGGAGCAACTCGAAGCCGACGATCGTGTACTCGAGCTTGTAGCGCAGGCGCTGGAGCGCATATTTCAGGATGTCGGCGTGGTCAAAGGCCAGTTCCGGGAGGGCGTACATTGAATGCCAGGCTGCTTCGGCGGCGTCATCCCCGGCGCGGAGGATGACGTTGTCGGGGACGAGGGCGAAATAAGTCACGGTAATGACCCGCTCGCGTGGGTCACGCCTGGGCTCGCCGAAGGTGTACAGTTGCTCCAGATACACGTCGTGGACGCCGGTCTCTTCGGCGAGTTCACGCCGGGCCGCCTCGTCCAACGCTTCGTCGGAGCGCACGAAGCCGCCCGGGATGGCCCACCGACCTTTATACGGCGGCGCGGCGCGGCGGATGAGCAGGACTTTCAAATCGTTTGCCCGCAGGCTGAAGATCACCACGTCCACGGTGACGGCGAGACGGTCAAGGCCCATACGCATGCTCCTAATTGGTGTATCTCTAACACTAAGTATAGGCCAGGAAGCGCGGTTGTCAATACCGTGATGTGGCCGTGTGCACACAAAGGTTGTCGGCCGAACTGCGCCGGAGTCCAAAATCTCCTGATTTTGGCCGAAGTCGGGAGACTTCGGACTCCGCGCCAGACGTGTTTTGCTTGCACACACTGTTCCAGGGCTTTTCTATTTTCCCTTGGCTGAAAACGCCTAAGGTAGCGTGGGAGCGGATACGCTTCGCGTCCGCGATTGGCTGCCTGATTTGCCATAAGGGCCGCGGTTACAGACCGCTCCCACGGCTTTGGAAAAGCCCTGCACACTGTTTCGTCGCGGTTACAAACCGCTCCCACGACTTTGGAAAAGCCCTGCACACTGTTCCGCTCTCCCTACTCAGCTTGCACGAGACTGGTTACAATGTGCCCGTTTTGCGCCTGAACCTTTCTTCCCGGAGAGTACAGTGATTACCTCTTTTGCCGACCAACTGGCCCGCTCGACTGTGCGCCGCCATCTGCTGTTCTTCGCCGCGTCGCTCCTGACCATCGTCATTATCGGCTACCACTTCGGCACCTTCGACCAGGCGATTCACATTCCCTTCCTGAAAAAATACGCCGACCCCTCTCTTTTTCCCGGCGACCCGTTTTTTGAGCTGCGCCACCAGCATTATTCCTTTTTCTGGTTTCTGTTCCAGCCCTTCTACCGGCTGGGCATCCTGGAACCGGCGATGTTTGTCGTTCACGTGCTGGCGACGCACGGGACCTATTGGGCGCTGTGGACGCTCTCCGAGGAGCTTTTCCACAATCCGCCAGCTTCGCTACTCGCCGTGGCCGCTTTCGTCATGCCGCATATCGGCTTTGCCGGGTTCCCGGTCTTCGAGTTCAGCCTGCTGAATCGCACCTTCGTCCTGCCCTGGCTGCTCTGGGCGATCATTCTGTTTCTCCGGCGGCGGATTCTCTGGGCCTTCGCGCTCGCCGGGGTGATGTACAACCTGCACGTCGTCTCGGTGAATTTTGTGGTGGCGATGTTCCTGTTCGCCGGCCTGCGGAATTGGCGGCAGGTCGGCTGGCGCCCCCTCGTCCGGGGGATGGTGGTCTTCGTGGCCTGCGCGCTGCCCGTGCTGATCTGGAAGTTCAGCAGTTCACCTGCCGATTTGACGGCGCGCCGCGAGTGGTTTGACATCATCGCGCGCGGGACGCTGTATAACCTCTTCTATCTCATCGCCCCCTATCCGCATATCTTATTCATCACCGCCAGCGGCCTGAGCGCGCTGGCGCTGTTCGGCCTCGCCCGCCGCCGCCATCCGTCGCCAGAGCATGACCGCACGCTGACCAATTTTGTGTACGCCGCGCTCATTATCCTGGTCGTGCAGGTCCTCACGGCGCAGTGGTATCCGGCGACGATCATCATCCAGTCGCAGATCATCCGCGCCGGGTTGTTCATCCTGATTTTCGGCTACGTGTACTTTGCCGGCTACATCGCCAGGCGCTATCAAACGGGCGCAGTCGGCGGGTTAGACTCAGGCCTGATGGCGGCGGCGCTAATCGCCTCACCTCTGCCGCCCGTCACGTTGTTGATTTGGGGCATCGGACAGTGGGTCGGTTCGGCTCGCTGGCGGGTGGCGCTGGCCGCGCTGAGCCTGGTGGGGCTGTTTGCCGGCACGCTCTGGCTGGTATTCGGCTACCGCCTCTGGCATCCGGGCGTCTACATTTACGCGCGCCCGACCGAGTGGTACAAGGCGCAGACGTGGGCGAAGGAAAACACGCCGAAGGACGCCGTCTTTATCACGCCGCCGCACCTGTGGTGGCTCTACGAGTCCGACTGGCGCGTGTTCTCCGAGCGCTCGACGGTCAGCACCCACTCCGAGCTGCTCGAAGCGGCTTTTGCGCCGGAATACGTGGATTACTGGAAGCCCCGCTTTGAAGCCGTCGCGCCCGGCGCGTTAGCCCGGTTCCAGGGCAACTTTTTTGAGAATCTGGAGACTGTCGCCCAGGCTTATTACAGCCTGGCGACCGACGACGTCCTGGAAGTGGCTTGCGCTTACAACGCTTCCTACCTGGTCGTCGAAAAGCCCAACACGCGCGATTTTCCCCTCGCCTACGAAAACGCCGGCTTCGTCATTTACGACCTCCGCTCACAGCGGTGCGAGAGCGGCTAGAGAGACCGACGCGGTTTTGGAAAC
>DAOTXG010000406.1:0-9262 GCA_034435515.1 Anaerolineales bacterium | reverse complement strand
AGCCTGCGCACCGGGATTGCCGCCATGATCATCCCCAACGTGATGGATTTCGAGAATCCGCCCCCGCCGCCGGATGATTACGCCGCCGACGGGCGCCCGGCCCTCGGCCTGGCGCCCGGCGAGTTATTGTTTCTCCAGCCGACGCGCGTGGTGCAGCGCAAGGGCATCGAGCACGCGATCGAGCTGACCCAGCGGCTGGGGCTTCAGGCCCGGTTAGTCATTTCGCACGCTTCGGGCGACGAAGGGAACGATTACGAGCGGCGGGTGCGCGCCTTTGCCAGGCTGCTCGACGTGCCGGTGAACTTTGTCTCTGACATTATTCAGGATCAGCGCGGCCTGACCCCGGCTGGCCGCAAGATATACACCCTGCAGGATATTTACCCTCACGCCGACCTGGTGACGTATCCCTCCACCGTCGAGGGCTTCGGCAACGCGTTTCTGGAAGCCATCTATTTTCGGCGGCCTATCGTCGTCAACAATTACTCGATCTTCGACGTGGACATCAAGCCCAAAGGTTTTCGCGTCGTCGAATTCGACGGCTACATCACCGAGGCCACCGTCCGCCAGACCCAGCAAGTGCTGGCCGACCCGGAACTGGCGCGAGAAATGGTCGAGACAAATTACCGGTTGGCGAAGCGTCACTATTCCTACGCGACACTGGAGCGCCACCTGCAAACCCTGATGGCCGAATGCTTTGGAGAAGACGATGACGACTGATTCCCCATTTCTCGCCCTTCTCAAAAACCGCATCCACTTGCGCCAGGTTCCCTTCAGCGAGCGCGGCTCGCGGCTGATGGTGTTCCGCAACGGAGATCACCTCGCCCTGCGCCTGGCCGAGCGGTGGTTCAAGCGCGAGGGCCAGTTGAGCGGTTACCGCCGGCGTCCGCCGCTCGTGGACGAATGGCGCTTCGCCGACGGCGAGGGCCGCCCACTCGATTTTGAGCTGACGACCTATCCGCACCGTGTGGATTACGCGACCCCCGTCGGAACGTTCAGCCTCGCTTTCGTGGACGCCGAAACCCTGCTCGTCGCGCTGCCTCCCGGAAAGTGTGGGATCACCTTCCGCGCTAACCTCGACCGGGCGCAGACCGACCGCCGGGGCGGCGTGCTCCGTCTCACAGGCGACATCCGCCGCAACCTCGTCTACACCACCAACGCGCGCTTGCTTGAAAATCACGTCGAGCCGGTGGACGAGGCCAACCAGCGTGTCCAGCTGGTTTTCGAGGCCGGCGGCGGCGCGGCGCTCCTGCTCAACATCACCCCGCGCCTCGGCTTCAACCGCTGGGTCCCCGACTCACAAACGGCGCTGGAAGCCGCCGCGCAACGCTGGCACGCGTGGTTCGCCGCCGCGCCCCCCGTGGCCGAGGCCTACCGCGCACAGTATTACTACGCCTGGTGGATCATGCGCGCCGGGCTGATCTCCACGCGCTTTTACACGACGCGCGAGGCCATGACGCCCTCGAAGATGCACTACGTCGGCGTGTGGCAGTGGGACGCCTACTTTCACGCGTTGGCCTACCGGCACGTGGAGATGAAGCTGGCGAAAGACCAGGTACGCATCGTGCTCGATCACCAGCGCGAGGACGGCATGATCCCGGATGCGGTGCACGACGAAGGCACGGTGACGCGCCTGACTTTCCCGGTGGAAGCCGACGTGACCAAGCCGCCGCTCGTCGCCTGGGCCGCCTGGAAACTGTACGAGACCGACGGCGACCGCGAGTTCCTCGACGAAATCTACGAGCCGATTGTGCGCTGGAACAACTGGTGGTTCGAGAAGAACGACGTAGACGGGAACGGGCTGTGCGAATACCAGCACCCGTTTTCGTCGGGGTTGGACGACAGCCCGCTATGGGACGACGGCCTGCCGGTCGAAGCGCCGGACTTGAACACCTACCTGTGTCTACAGCAAGAGTCGCTGGCGAAGATCGCCGCCGCCATTGGGGAGCGGGAGGACGCCGAACGGTGGGCCAGCCGCGCCGAGGTGATGGCGAAGCGGATGCTGGAGAAAATGTGGGACGCGGAGGCCGGGGTGTTCTGGGCCGCGCGGCCTCTCGCCGATGGGCGCGCGCCCGTGCGCGTCCGTACCCCATTCAATCTCTTCCCGCTCGTCACCGGGCGGATGCCGCCGGAGGTCGCCGCGCGGCTGGCGGCGCACCTGACCGATGAACGGCAGTTCTGGACGCGCTATCCCGTCCCCACCGTCGCCCGCGACGACCCGAAATACGACCCGCAGACGATGTGGCGCGGCCCAACCTGGGTGAACGTGAACTATCTGCTCGTCGAGGGCTTGCAGCGGGCGGGCTACCCTGAACTGGCCCGCGAACTCCGCCGCCGCACTCTGGAGATGATGCTGAGGGAGGACGACATTTACGAGTACTACCACCCGGAGACGGGCGAAAGCCCGCCCAAAGCCGCCTCGATCTTCGGCTGGTCGTCGGCGTTGTTTATCGAGCTGGCGCTGGAGGAGTCGCGCCTGGGTTAAGAGTCCCCCCCACAGGCTTCACACTTCGCATCTTGGCTCCGCCCGCAGTTCAACTGCGGGCGAACCGGGAATTTACACACAACTCAGCGCATCCCCGCTTCGCGCGGCATCCCCATGCCGTGGCAGCGGCATCCCCATGCCGTGGCAGCGGCATCCCTATGCCGTGGCAGCGGCATCCCTATGCCGTGGCAGCGGCACGCTACGCGCCATGCCGCGCCGCCTCGTAGCGCGCCTGCAGTTCGCGCAAAATTTCTTCCTGCCGCCGGTGCAGGTATTGCACCAGCGTCCGCGCCTGTGACGTCTGCACCAACTTGACGCCCACGCGGCAGGCGTCCGCCTGGTTCTTCAAGTAATGCACCGTCCCCGAAAACGCCAGCGGCGTGTCGTCCAGGCTGAACGCCAGCTGCACGACGGCCTGGCGGCGCAGGCCCTCGGCCTCGCCGGGCGGCGCAATCAGGACGCCGACGCCGGTCATGGACACGTCGGCCAGGGCGCCGGATACCGATTGTTGGCCGCTATTGATCGTCACGACGACCGGCGTGTGAGGCGCCACCCGCAGCGTCATCCGGTCGCCGACCCGGCTGTAGGCGTAGCGGAATTTGGCGAGCGTGGCGGTCCCGCCCGGCAGGTCCACTTCCAGCACGGCAGTGTTCACCGGCCCGGCCAGCACCTCGCTTAGAATCGTCGTCTTGTTCTCCAGCGTCAGGCAGACGGCCTCCGGCTGTTCGAACCGGACGACCGCCCGGTCGGCGCCCACCTTGTCCACGGCGGCCCGATACAAGACCGGGATGCCCTGGTAGACGTTCAACAGTTCCACTGGCTGGCCGGTGCGGGCCAGGTGCCGCAAGTCGGCGATGATGCTTTCGTCGGTTTTGAGCATGGCGTTTGCCTCGCTTTTCGCCTCCTATTATAGCCCGAAGCGCGGCGGCGAACTCACCAGATTTTTATTCACGTTTTGTGGAAGTGGCCAGGATCGTTTGCGCCCAGGCCGCTTCGCCTTCCGGTAGAGGGGGGTCGGCCGGCTGAGTATAGTCCACTGACAGGCCATAACCGGCGCGGTCGTAGACCAGGTTGAGCGCGGCCTGCAAGTCCAGCCGGGCATCGGCGTGAGGCGGTCGGAGGGGAACAGGGGCGGTGGGCAGACGGTCGCGGAGATTGAATGGCCACGCTTCGCCCGTCGGCGGCTGCTCGCGGCGGCGCTCGAGACGCGAAAGAATCACGACGTAATCGCTGGGGCCGGGCGCGAGTTCCCAACGTGCGCCGCCGCGCAATAGATCAATTTCAATCCAGTGCGCGTCCGAGTTCAGTACCTCGGCCCGCTTGCGGATGAACTGTTCATAGCGCGGCGCGCCTCTCAATTTGTTGGCCGGCGACAACAACTCAATCACCGTCACCACACGATGCGTGCCCCGCTCGCGGATTTCAAGATACCGCTCGCGGACTTCATCTTCAAGTGAGGTCAGGCGAAAAATGGCCGGCTCGGTCGGAGCGTTCGGGTTGCCGGAGGGTTGGCCCGCGCCGGCCAGCGCTGGCTGCCGTTGCCGTGACACAACCAGCACATCAGGCTCAATGTGGCTGAGGAGACCGGCGATATAAACGCGCTCCTCACCTCGCACGTAGAAATCCGGCGCAACTTGCGGCGTGAGCAATTCTTGAAAGACCGAAATCAAATTGCGGTGAACATCGGGCCAGACAGCCGGATGTTCCAGCCACGGGTCCATGCCGGGAAACGGGGATGGCATCATGGTCTCCTAAGGCGCTTGACCCAACCAGAGAGTAAACCTATTTTACCCCACTGCCGCCGCGAACTCACCTGCCGTTGCAAAGCGCTCGTCCGGGCTTTTGGCCATCGCGCGCCGGATGGCATGGGCCGCCTCACGCGGCAGGTCAGACACGACCTCGCGCGGGTCGGGCGGCGGCTGGTTGAGGTGGGCGAGCAGCAGCGCGCCGACGTTGCCGTGCTTGAACGGCAGTTCGCCCGTCAGCATTTGATAGACCATCACGCCGAAGGCGTATATGTCCGCCTGGCTATCCACGTTCGCGGAAGCCTGAATTTGCTCTGGGGCGACGTAGTCGAACGTGCCGAGCATCCCGGTGCGGGTCATCGCTGTATGGCCGCCGAGGATCTTGGAAATGCCGAAGTCGGTGAGGACGGCGCGGTAGGTAGGGGCAGGCGCAAGGCCCGCCCTTACAGTCACCGGGGCGAGCATGACGTTGGACGGCTTGATGTCCCGATGCACCAGTCCTTGCGCGTGCGCGTAGTCCAACGCGCTGGCGATGTCGTGAATGATGGGCAAGGCTTCGGCCAGCGCAAGCCGTCTGCGTTCACGCAGATACGCGCCTACGTCCTTCCCGCCGAGATACTCCATCACCATGTAATGTGTTCCGTCTTCTTCACCGTAGTCGAAGACGCGGACAATGTTGGGGTGCTCAAGCTGCGAGATGACCTGCGCCTCGCGGGTGAAGCGGCGGCGGAAGTCGGGGTCGGCGGCGAGGGCCGCGGGGAGGAGTTTGATGGCGACCGGTAGGCCGAGCGTGGGATGCGTGGCTTTGTAGATTTCAGCCATGCCCCCACGCCCAATGAGTTCCAGGCCCTGATACGCGCCGAATCCAGTTTGTTTGAGCACCTGGGTCGCGCTGGTCGAGGCAGGGAGGTTGGGCGGCGTCTTCTGATAATCAATCTGGATGTTGTAGAAACGCCGGTCCACGAAGCGCTGCAACCGGCGGCGGGCAGGCTGGAAGATTATTCCAAACGCCCCCGCGGACACGGCCACCGCTACCAGCGGCCCGCCCGCGAAATTCTGAAAGACCTGCGAGATTGCCATCAGGCTGACGCCGAAGAGGGCGGACAGCAGAACGGTGAGCGCGCCGTAGACCAGCGAGCGGTTAATGAGCAGATCAATGTCATACAGGCGGTACTTGAGGATGGCGAGGCCAACAGCGAAGGGCAGGGCAACGACGACAGGGACTTCCGCTATATCCACGGCGAACTGGTATTCAGGCGCGAGGCCCTCGATGGTTAGGGCGACGATGGCAAAGAGGATGAGGAGGGCGGCCGCGTAGGCGATCCACTTGAGTTGCTGTCGCTCCTCTCCCCGCGCGCGGCGGAAGCGCAGGATCAGGGAAACGGCGGAGGCGCCCACCGCGGCTAAGAGGAGAACACCGACGAAGAACTCCACCCACGGGAACACGGCAGTCGCGCCCCCGATGTCGAGTGGATTATTGACGGATGGAATAAACCAAAAAGGGCCTGGTTGGAGCGCTGCCGTGATGGTTATCAACCCTGTTGCTCCAACGGCGAGCCACAGCATAGGCCGCCAGCGCGGAGAGAGCAGCCGGCCATTAGGAATCAGCAGGAGCGTGAACGTAAACATGAGGGCGAAGCCGAGGCTGCCAGCCCACAATCTGGTCCACGCCATGACCACGCCGCCCGGGAGCGCGCCCGGCTGCGTGACCAGCGCGTAGACGGCGTATTGTTCCGCGAAGTCAGACAGCGCCAGCAAGAGTGAGCCCGCCCCGAAGATCCAACCGACGGGGTTCTCAGGGCGGCGCGAGGCAATCAGCGCCCCCACCGTCGCGAACGCCAGCGACAGCACTTTGTAGAGGTTGCCTAAAAACGAGGCGGGATCATTCACGTACTGGAGAAGCAGCCTGAGCGCGACGAGCGCCGCGCAGAGCGCCCACAGGGACCAGGCGAGCCGGGCAAGGCGGAGCGCGCGGCCTGGCAGGCGGATGCTGGCCTCAGGGTGTAAGTCAGCGCTCATGGCAGTCTCGGAGGGACGAGGAAAGACAGAAGCCGAATCTTGTTGAATTCACGCTCATTATAGTCTGTGAACAACGCAAGTTCAACCGGCGACAGCTCGAACTTGTCTTTGCCACCGTGACCTTCAACATGAACCTGGGGCGGCTCACCCAAGTCGAGACTCCAAAAGAAGAAGCAGAATCTGTGCCGGCGACGCCTGCCGTCTGCGCGGCAACATGGGTTTGAAATCTGCCCGGTTTAGGGGTATACTATTGCCAGCGGACTCGTAAGTCCTAGTGTCGCTAGCTCCCTTTTGGGAGTCTTAATCCGTCAGCAAGATCGAGAACGGTGAGAATCAGCGCCTAGGGAGAGCCGCTTTTCTTTTTGGCGCTCAGGTCATCGAAATGGGCAACCTTAGAGCGAATGAGGCGGTAGAATTCCTCATGCCCAAAGCCGTAGCGTTGCACAAAAGCCCACGCCACAAAATCAGGCGCGGCCAGTTCCTGTACAGCATGGGATGTCTCCTGAAAGACGCGCACAATGTTTCCTCTCACTCCGGCTATCGCCTCACGGATACCCCCTTCTAAGTCGTGTTGTTGGTTGGGATTAGTGTATCGCTTGTCAATGAAGACATCGCATCGCGGATGCCGCTTGACGACTTGCCAAACGCACCGCGCCATCACGCGCTGATAGAGCGCCTCATAATCTTCTATCTCGCCCCGTTTACCGCGCCAAATCGCCGCCGTAATCTCAACGTCAGGCTCTGCTGCTAACGCGTGCAAAAAACGACGGGCAATCTGTGGCGAAGAGGCAGACGCTTTCAACTCCGACTGCGCTTTTAAGCGGCCGGCGTGCTTTTTTATTCGGCGTGTTATCAACTGCAGCCTGCGCCGTTGAGAGGTGATGACCGAAACAACCGCCAGCAGGTAATCCTCTCGCGGTGTGGCTGATAACCACGATTCATCTACAAATGCGTCAGTCATTTCCTGCTGTCGCTCTTCATTTGATTGTAATCGTCACCTTCTCGCTATCCGTGAAATTCCCCGCCGCGTCGTAAGCCCGCACCCAAATCGAATGTTGGCCGCGCGCGTTGGCCGTAATTTTCCAGCGCGTCGAGTAGGGCGGCACGGTGGCCGATTCGGTGGAGGCGCCGTCGACGAAGAAGGCGACGCGGGTGAGGGAGAGATTGTCCTGCACCTGCGGCTGGATGATGACCGACTCGTCCTGCCCCACTTCAAACGCCTGGTTGTTCGCCGGCGTCAGCAGGCTCACGGCCGGCGGCTGATTGTCCACCGTGACCTGGATGGTCGAGGTCTCGAACTGGAACGGACCGCCTTCAGGGTCGTTCTTGACGACGACGAGCTGGAGCGAATAGAGTCCGTCCAGCCCGGCCGTGTTCCACACTTGCAAGACGCCGTTCTCAATCTGTTCGCCCCGGTCGCCCTCGATTTGCGTCCACGTCTGCGGGTACAAACCGGGCCCGTATTGCACGCGGAAGAAAGCGAAGTTCTCGCCTTTGGCCGTGCCGCTGATCTCGACTGTGCCGCGGAGATAGGCGAACGGCTGAGGCGAGAGTATCGCGGCGTTGCCGGCGGGCAAACAGGTCACGCCAATCGGGTCGTACTCGGCGGGCGGTTGGGGGAGGCTCGCCTCGCGCGCCCAGTCGGCGGCCTCGGGCGGGAGGATTTGATAGACGCGCTGTTCGACCAGCTCGGGCGGCGTGCAGACGGTGGCGCGCTTGCCCGTCTCTTTGTTGACGGCGACCGCCTGCCAGAGGTTGTCGGGCATCGTCGGCTCATTGCCGCGGATGAAAATTTCTTCGCGCGTCCGCTGGCAGGTCGGGGTCGGCAGCAAGCCCGACGGGTCGCAAATTTTCAACGTGACGACGCCAGGGGGCGGGGCCCACCCGGCGGGCGCGAGCGGCCGCGTGGCGTAAGTCATGACAGCGCGCCAGATCGGGGCCGCCCCGGTCAGTCCGCTGACGGCTTTCATCGGCGAGTTGTCTGAGTTCCCCACCCAGACCCCCAGCGCCAACTGCGGCGCGTAGCCCATTGTCCAGTTGTCGCGGAAGTCGTCCGTCGTGCCGGTCTTGGCGGCGGCCGGGCGGTCTTCCAGCTCGAGCGGGTTGCCGCGCCCGAAAGCCGCCAGGCGCGCCTCGTTGTCCGAGAGCACGTCGTTGATGAGATAGGCCAGGTCGGGGCTGAGGATGGGCTGCGTCTGCGGCGCGTCAAATTGATAAAGAATCTGGCCGTCCCGGTCTTCGACGCGCAGGATGCTCACCGGGTCGAGCGCGCGGTATCCGGGGCGCTGGTCTTCGGGCGGGACGGGCTGGCCGGCCATCACCCCCATATTGGCGAGCACGCTGTAAGCGTAAGTGTGGTCGAGCAGCGTCACTTCGCCGCCGCCGAGCGTGAGCGCGGGGCCGTACTGGCCGAGCTCCAGCGAGTTGATGCCCAGGCGGTGCGCCAGGCGGATCACGTTATCCACGCCCACCAGGTTGATGGCCTGGACGGCGGGGATGTTGTAACTGCGCGCGAGCGCAATCCTCATGCTCACCGGGCCGTGAAACTGGCGGTCGTAGTTCTCGGGCGCATAAGTCGCGCCCTCGGGCAGGGAGAACTGCGCCGCGCTTCGCGTGTCGAGCAGCATCGTCGCGGGGGAGTAACCCTTGCTGAACGCGGTGATGTACGTGTAGGGCTTGAACGACGACCCCGGCTGGCGCAGGCCGTCCACGGCCACGTTGAAATTGCCAGAGATATCCCGGTTCCAGTAGTCCACCGAGCCGACCATCGCCAGTATCTCGCCCGTCTGCGGGCGGAGGGCGGCGAGCGAGGCGTTGGTGACGTGATGATCCTGGCCTGCTTCGGCTTCGCGGAGCGGGGGGAGGAAAGCGGCGGCTAGGCATTCGCCCCCGCTTTCCGTAGGCGCGATCCAGTTGGCCTCGGCGCCGCTCAAACGTCCGACCTGTGTCCGCGCCACGCACTCGGCCTGCTCCTGCAAATCCAGGTCCAGCGTCGTAATCACCTTCAGGCCGACGC
>DAOTXG010000405.1:0-3573 GCA_034435515.1 Anaerolineales bacterium | reverse complement strand
GCCGCATAAGCCTGAGCATCTTCAAAGCTGACGGTGACCACCGGATGATCGGCACGATCAGCCGGGTAGCCACGGCGCTCCCAAAGCTCGGGCCAGCGATAGCCGGCGGCCTCGACGAAGACCCGATAAGCGGCATGGGTGACCGGGACGCGGTCAATGTAGCAAGCCTCGACTTCCGTCGGCACAGGCGGGTTGCCCATTGGGAACGCGCCGGCCGGGATCAACTGCATGGCGAGGCCGGCCTGCGTAATCGTCAAAGGCAATACGTTATCCGGCCTCATCTCGATGCAATGAGTCGGTCTTCGCCGCCATAATGAAATCGTTGCGGTGCAAACCCTTGATCTTGTGCGTCCACCATGTGACGGTCACCTTGCCCCACTCAGTTAGGAGCGCAGGGTGATGCCCCTCGGCTTCCGCGATCTCGCCGACCCGATGGGTGAACGCCAGCGCCTGCACAAAATTGTCGAACTTGAACGCCCGCTCCAGGCGTTTGATCCCCTCGTGCTCCACAATTTGCCAGTCCGGTATTTGCGGGCGAAGCTCGGCGATTTCAGCCTCCGTGACGGTGGGTTCGCCTTTGCGGCAGGCGACGCACTTCATCTGAGTCAACGTATCCATCTCTAACCTCCTTCGCGAGAGCAGCCAGGCATTACCCGGATTTCAAAGTGACCGCAAAAAATCGCGCACGGCCTGATTGTCCGTGGTGCTTTCACAAGAGAGCGTTGCCACCCTCCCCTATCCAAGTAGGGTCTGCTGAGTCGAGATTGGGGTAGAAGTCGGCCCAGCCTTCCTGCATCTCGCCGTCGCCGTAGGTGGGCAGGCCGATGAGCAGGCAGTCGCAACTCGCCGCGTCGTCCACGCTGGCTTTGGTGATTTCCATGAACACGTCCAACTCGCCCGGCATCATCTCGGCGATCATTTTGGCGACGCCTTCATTCATGCCGGTTTCAGTGCTGTAAAACAATCCGGTTTTAGGCATGTGTCATTCTTTTTTACTTGCTGCCAACAGCCTTGTACCCCATGCCTACCTTGAAGTAGTCATAGTTAGGCTGTACGTCTTCCCGCAAATTGACGACCTCGCCCGCTGGGAGTATCCGGGTGTGGTCCAGGTGAATCGGCTCACCCTTGTCATTGCTCCCGTCATACGGCGTATCGAACCCGGGCGCACCGGCCGGTTTGCTCTGGCTCTCTCCGCCCTTAGCGGTGTAGGCGTCGGGGACATCATCCTCTGGGAAGATGGCTTCGTAGGGGCACTCCGGGATGCACGCCCCGCAGTCAATGCAGGTGTCGGGGTCAATGTAGAACCAGGGCCAATCGCTTTCCGGCTTGCCAGGGACAATGCACTCGACCGGGCAGACTTCTACGCACGAGCCATCGCGCAAACAGAGGCTGGTGATGATATGGGTCATGGAATACCTCCTTTTTCTTCGCTACCCGGATTGGTGTTCGTAACTTTCTTCAAGGTCGTCATGCCTTTGGTTACAGCGGTCACCTCGCTAAGCATTTAAGAGGCGCGCAAGTAGCAGCCGCGCCATTTGCGGTCCCGGACTAAGAGGCGCAGCCGCGCCAGGGCTTGGGCTTCGATCTGGCGGACGCGCTCACGCGTGAGGCCCATCTTGTCACCCACCTCCTGAAGCGTACGCTCCTCACCGTTCGGTACGCCATAGCGGAGACGCAAGACCCGCGCCTCACGCGGCGGAAGTTCATCGAGCATGTCTTGGACCTGCTCATGCAGCAGGTTCTTCGTGACGATCTCCTCTGGAAGTGGCGCGTCCTCGTCCTCAATGAGTTCGCCGAACGCTGTATCATTTTCCTGGTTCGTGCGCCTCTCCAGCGAGAGCGGGCGCTGATATATCTGGATCAATGACTCGACCTGTTCGACTGTCACCCCCAAAGCATTGGCTAACTCCTCCAAGCTCGGCTCGCGGCCTAGCTTCTGGATAAGTCGGTGCGAGGCGCGCAACAGCTTGTTGATCTTGTCATTCAAATGCACCGGCAACCGGATGGTGCGGGCCTGGTCGGCGATGGCGCGGGTGACTGCCTGCCGAATCCACCACGTCGCATAAGTGCTGAACTTGCACCCGCGGCGATAGTCGAATTTCTCGGTAGCTTTGATTAGGCCGATGTTTCCATGCTGGATCAGGTCAATGAACGGCAGGCCGATGTAAATATACTTTTTGGCCACGCTGATGACCAAGCGCGTATTGGCCATAATCAGATGGTCACGGGCGGCCAGGCCGGCCTCTATAATGGCCTGGAGTTCAGACCGCTTCTTGGCGTTTACCCCATTCTTCGCCAAGCGCCGGCGGGCGAACTTAGCCGCTTCCATACGCTTGGCTAGAGCCACTTCCTTCTCAGCCGTGAGCAGTGAGGCGCGGCCGATCTCTTTGAAATACAGGCCGGTCAGATCGTCGTCGGTCAGGTCAGGCTTGATGTCGGAGTCCGGCTCAGTCTCTTCTTCGCTGAGGTCTTCGTCGGTAACGGGCTCATCCGCATCGCTGGTCTCAGCGATCTCAGCAGTGGCAAACGCCTGCGCAACGCAGGCCTCATCTTGGCAGTCGATATCGCGTTCGGTTTCCGGGAAGAAGCGCAGAAACTTGTCGTCGTTGAAAAGGCTCTTGTTCACTCCTTGCTCCAATAATTGCTGCATAGATAGAGGGATGCTTCTTGCCCGACAAAAGCCTCGTTGGTCAGCGTAATCACAGGTAGCATATAGGCGATTTGTATTTTTGTCAATATATTTCATATAAATAAAGTAATTCATTTTATGATTTTATTGACGAATTAGATAATATGTGCTAGACTGTGTCTGGTTAGTGGGTTTTCGGGAAAGATAGAGGCATGCAGGAAACGCGACAACAGATTCTCAGCATCCTTCAAAAGCGAAACTGGGTCACGGTTGATGATCTGGCGCGGGCCCTGGACTTGGCTGTCGCGACGGTGCGCCATCACCTGACTTTGCTTGAGCGAGATGGGCTGGTGGCGAACAAGAAGGTACGCCAGCAGGTAGGGCGACCCTACTTAGTGTACTCTCTAAGCCAGCGGGGCCAGGAAAACTTCCCCAAGAAATATCATCGCCTGTCCTCCTACATCTTGACCGAAGTTAAGGCTGAACTCGGGTCTGAGCGTCTTTCCGCTCTGCTGCGTCGCATTGCCCAGAGGCGCCTGGCCGAGCGCGCTCCTGACCTGGAGGGGAAAAGTCTCGAAGAACGGTTGGAAATCCTGATCGCGATACTGGGTGAAGAGGGCTTCGTCGCCGATTGGGAGAAAGTAGAGAAGAAAGTCCTCCTGACGCATCACACCTGCCCCTATCAGGCGGTCGTTCTTCAGCATCCTGAAGTGTGTCAGGTAGATGCCGAGTTAATCAGCGGCGTGATCGGAGCCCCAGTCGAGAGGACCAAGTGCATACTTTACGGTGATCATGTCTGCACCTTTGAGGTGAAAACCGTTGCCTGAAGGAAACGTTCTCCGCAATCTCCAGTCTCTGGTCTCCCCTTGCTCCTCGACACCCTCAACCGTCCCCTGCGCGACCTCCGCATCTCCGTCACCGACCGCTGCAACTTCCGCTGCGTC
>DAOTXG010000404.1:0-4585 GCA_034435515.1 Anaerolineales bacterium | reverse complement strand
ATCTGTTCCGGCGCAGTGTTGACGGCGGCCACGTCGCCCGCCTGCACGCCGCTCTTGACCTCGGTGTAACTCTCGCCGCGCAGGCCGGTTTCGATGGGCGTCTCGACCAGTTGATCACCGACTTGCAGGCTGGCGTAGGCCTGCCCGGTGCGACGGTCGCGGCGGATCGCCCAATTCGGCACGCGCAGCACATCCTTCGCCTCGGCGGCGACGATTTCGGCGGTCGCGCTCATATTCGAGCGCAGCCCGGCAGGGGTCGCGTCCAGAAGCACGCGGACGAGGTAACTCACCCCAGTGTTGGTCGAGACCGCCGCCGGGGCGATGCGCTCGACCTTCCCGCTGAGCACGCTCCCGGGCAAGGCGTCCACGGTGACGCTTACTCCCTGGCCGGGCGCGAGTTGAACCACGTCTATTTCGTCCACGGCCACGTCGAGGTGGAATTGACCGGGGTCAATCAGCACGATGGCCGGGGAGGTCCTCCCGGCCGGTTCGCCGGCTTTGACGCTCACTTCGGCGACCACGCCATCAAAGGGAGCGAGCAATTCGGCGCGGGCAACTTGCAGACGGGCCTGATCCAGCGCCAGCTGCGCCTGCGCCACCGCCAGGTCGGCTTGCTGAATTTGAAGATCGGTGGGCGGCGCCCGGAGTTGATCGAGCGTGGCCTGGGCCTGCGCGACTTGAGCCGCAGCCACCCAGAGCGTCGCCTGGTCCGGGCCCCGTTTCACCACTTCGAGCTGCAAACGCGCGGCCTCGGCGGCGTAGTAGGCCCCTTCCATGCTCAACTTGAGCTGGTCAAGCCTCTCCTGGGAAGGCGCCGACGCCGGGGCCTCTATTGCGGTGTTGTACTGGTTGGCGGCTTCCTGGTAATTAGCCAGCAGCGAGTCGTACTGAATTTGGGCGATGTTCACCTCGGACGGACTGGCCCCCTTGCGTAAATCGGCCAGGGCAGCCCTGGCGCTGCGCAGGTTGGCTTCGGCCACGGCGATATCGCCTGGCGTCGGGCCGGCGAGCAGCTTCTGGCGGTTGAGACGCGCAATGGCCAGGGCCGCCTCCGCCTGGCGCACAGCCTGCTCGAGGGCGGTCGCCTCTAAACGGGCTAAGACCTGGCCCTGGCGCACGCGGTCGCCGCTTTTGACCAGCACCTCCTCGACCATGCCTGGGCCGTGGAAGAAAAGATTGGATTGTTGCCTGGGGAGGATGGCGCCGGTGGCGAGCACCAGATAGCGAATATCCCCCCGGCTCACGACTGCCGTGCGCAGGGTGGCCCCTTCGGCCTGCGCCCTGGCCTGCGCCGCCTGATAATCCCGGTAGGTCCAGTAACCTGCCCCCGTGGTCAGGAGGACGGCGAGGGCGATGAGCCACCCGAGCTGGGCGCGCAAGAAAGTCAACAGTCGCCTTGCGCTCACTCGTCTACTGTCCATTCCCGATCAGGTTAATCCGCTCGCGCGTCGTATCCACCGCGGCCACGTCATTCTCGGCGATCCCGCCGATCACCTCGCTGTATGCCTCGCTGCGCAGGCCGAGCGTCACCGGTACTTCCTCGACGACGCCGTTGCGCAGTACCCCGGCGTACGTCAGGCCGGTCTCGCGGTCACGGCGGATAGCCCAGTTCGGGACTAACACCACGTCCCGGGCCTCGGCCACTACAATATTCGCCGTGGCTGTCATCCCGCTGCGCACGGATGCCTGGGCGGGGTCCAGCAACACGCGCACAGCGTAGCTCACCACGCCCGCATTCTCGGCGGCGATCAGGGCGATCCTCTCCACCTGGCCGGTCAGCGGCGCATCCGGCAGGGCGTCCAGGGTCACCGTGACTTTCTGCCCCAAAACCACGTGGGCGATGTCCACTTCGTCCACCGCCACGTCCATATAAAAGCCGCCGACGTCGGCGAGCGCAATGGCCGGCACACCGCTGGCCGTCAACTCCCCCGGTTGAATGTTCACAGCCACTACTACCCCGTCGAAGGGCGCCGTAATCAGCGCGCCCGCCAGGTTGTGCCGGGCCACTTCCAGCGCAGACTGCGCCTGGTCTACCTGCAACTGAGCAATCTCCAGGTCTTCAGTCCGGGCGCCCTCCTGTAATTGCTCCAGCATCGTCCCTGCCTGCTCTACTCCAGCCTGGGCCGACGCCGTCGGGCCGGAGGGCAGTGGTTCCTGGGCAGCGTGGAAACGCTCGTCGGCGATCTTAGCGTCTACGACCTGCTGATCGGCCTGGGATTGCAGCAGGATATTCTTGGCCAACCATCCCAGGTCTCCCTGTGTAAGGAAAATGTCCATCGTTTTGTAAGTGTGGTTCAGCGCGCTCCGGGCGGCGAGGAGGTTGAGATAGGCGACCTGGACGGCTTCAGGGCTGTTGCCTTGCGAAGCGACCGCCAGCTGGGCCTGCGCCAGGCTCAGGTTGGCCTCGGCCAGGGTCACGTCTTCCGGGCGGGGCGGCGCCTTGAGTTGAGCCAGCGCCAGGCGCGCGGCGCGCAGGGCCTGCTCGGCGCGCTTTACTTCGAGTTCCAGGTCGCGGGCATCCAGGCACGCGAGAACTTCCCCCCGCTGCACGGTCTGCCCGACGACGACGTTGACGTCCTGGATGGGCAGGATCGAGGCTGTGGAAAAATACAGGTTGGCGTGGTTGCGGGGTTCCAGGAAACCCGTGGCGCTGACCGTGGCAGCGATGGTCCCCCGCCTCACGACTTCCTGCCGGATGGCGGCCTGGGCTGCCTGTTCAGAGGCTAAACGTCTCTGCCAAACGTAGGCCCCAACGCCGGCAGCCAGAAGGACAGCCGCTCCGAGAAGAAGCAGATTCCGATAGGCCCGCATGGTTATGAGTGCTCTCTATTGGGTACATCGTCAATGTATCCAGATGGATACTGCTGTGTCAATCTAATTATGCCCAATTACCTACTTCATTACCAACGGCAGGTAAACCATTTTCCCGCCTTCTAGCCGAAGAGACACAAGCAGCGGATTGCGGAAGAATTCGTAGAATTCGGCCCCGCGATTGTCCTGCCGGCCAGACAGAATATATTGGGCGCTGGTGAGGGTGACGACTGTCGTGGTCGGATTCGCGACGTAGATCCCCGCATCGCCGTATGACATCCCGTCCCCCGTATCCCGTCTGTCAAAGGTATTGTTGTCTTTGTAATAATGATATGGTACGCCGCCTGGCGAGCCGATATCCATGACCTGGACGATCGTGCCGCTATCGAGGCTGATCTGACGCCAGGCGTTGACCAGGGGTGTAGTGATAGCTATCGTGTCGGTAATGCCATCTATGATCACCCCCTCTGGCGGGGTGTTCTCGTTATAGAAAGTCCCGCCCGTGGCGTTACTGTTCAAATCGGTCGAGATGCGAGCGGTCGTGACCGTAAAAGGGGGCAAGAGTTCAAGCGGCGTCACCGTCTCTACCTTCGAGGCATAGGCCAACGTAGTCGCTGCGCCCCGCCGGGCGATGACTCGTACCAGGCCCTCCCTGATCAGGACGATCTCTGGCGGCGGCAACAGCGGACTTTCTTCAGTGATCAACACGGGGATGCCCAGAACGCTACCCAGGACGCGCAGCTTAGTCCGATCGAGGATATCCGCACTGTCAAAGAGGGTCATGTAGTCCAGGCCAGCATGGCTCGTGGCCCAACCCAGCGCGTAATTCGTGGCGCTGATGCGCTGACTGGCGGTGATGTAGTCAACGTAGTCGGCGGCGGTGAGCGTCAACTGGCTGGAACGGACGAGGTAGGCCCAGCCCTTCTTTGCCGGGTTGAGAGGATCCGTGACCTCGATCTGGTACCAGGGGATGCTGATTGGCAGGCTGGTCGTGATCGAGGTCGTCGCTTCGTCTCCCAGGTCGCCGGCCATGAAGACAATCTCGTCGTTGGCGTCCAGTTGGCCGTCTTCCGTGAGCGTGTAACTCCCTGACGCCGTCAACTCGTCCACCTGAAAGGGAATCTGTTCCCAGCCGCCGCCCACCGCTCGATAGACGAAGATTTCGTTCACTGGCGCTCCAGAAAAGGTGCCCGTGACAATGACTGGCTCCCAGTCTCTGTCCAGAGTGGCGACAGCCTGAGCAGGAAAGGCATCCTCATGCCCGGCTGAAGCCTGAGCCACGGCATGGGGAGGCTGCTGTGCGGAGGCCAGGAACCCCCATACCAGCCCCAGAGCCAGCAGCGCCAGACACAGGCTCAGCAGCAGCGTCGTGATGCGAGTGATCGTTTGCATTAGATTATTTTCCTGCCAGCAGCTCGAAAGCCGCTGACTTGTCGGCGAGTTTCTCGAGCGCCACGACGACCACCGAGCGAACAAAGGATCGTTCAAACAACAGGCCCTCCGATGCTTCCCCGGTCACCGTAATGGACAACCCATAGGCCCCTTCGGCTGGCAGAGCGTAGACTAAAATGTCGCCCTGGCTTATGGCGATGTCCTCAACGCTGCGACTGCTCGACGCTGGCGCCGACTGGTGGACCCTGAGTTTGATCTGGCTCACGCGGGCCAGGCCTGTCGGCCATTGACTATGGGAGTTCAGGCGGATCGGCGCGCCCGGCGGGAGAGAGTGATCCGGTAGACCGTCCAGGTGTACCCGCAGGGGGCTGTCGAGCGTGAC
>DAOTXG010000403.1:0-4785 GCA_034435515.1 Anaerolineales bacterium | reverse complement strand
AGTGAGGGTTGCTGTGGGGGTAGTCATACGGCGCCTCCGCGTGCAGTTCCTGAATTATAGCAGGGCTTGGGTCTGCGCCTCGACGCGAGGGTGAGGCTGGCGGCGTTTCCGCAGGTGAGGCAGGTGGGGCAATAATGATGATGTTATAATCGTAACCGCGATTAGCCCTGAAATTTAACCGGAGGCCTGTCGTGACTCTGGCAATAGAACGAGTAGCCCAAAAGCTAAATCTTCCGCCTGACAAACTTCTGCGGGACAGCCTGCTGGCCTATCTGGCCCAGCAAGAGCGGCTGACCGAACTGGACATTGCCGATCTGCGGGATCGCTACAACGTCTCCTCGCCCGAGGAACTTACGGCGCGGATTCAGGCCGGCCAAATCTACAGCCATCCGGCGTGGGAGGACTTGATTGAGTGGGAACATCTCAATGCCTATCGCCAGGAATTGAGTGAACTCAGGGTGGCGCTGAATTATAGAAGTTGAAGTGATTTTGAATTCGGCGTCAACGGATACGCAACCGCTTCGCGTAAACGGATAATGTGCGACGAATCCGTTGATCCGTTACCAATCCGTTGACGCCGCCTCAGAAAGCAAACATCCATAGCCCCAGGAAACTGAAAACCGGGGCCAGCCTGCGCGCCGGCCCCGGCCTATTGTTCCACTTCCTCTACCTCCGAACCAGCGGCAGGTAGAGATCATTGCTGATCCCGCCTAATGCAAATTTGCTGAAATGACATAGAGGCACTTGCAGGCGGTCGTTGCCCAAGTCGCGCACGTACGGCCCGCACGCGGCCTCTTCCCAGGTATTTCCGTTCAGCCACAACAGCCGCAACTGGTCTTCGATAAGCGGGCCGGTCGCCTGGGTGTTGTAGTACAGAGTCAGTGTGATCGGATTGCTAAAAGTCAGGGCTGGGACTAGCGCGCCCGTGTTGTCATGCGCCTGAAGTTCAAAAGCCAGGTTGCCCAGCCGGTATCCCACTGGCGCTCCCTGCGCAATCACATCAGGGGTAACGATCAAATTCAGGGTCTGCGTCACCGTTCCAGCCGGCAGAAGAAAGGTCGCGGTGGCGCCCAGCGTGCTGCTGAAGTTGACGGATTGATCCGCGCCCGGCGGGATGGCCCGAATGACCGGCAGAGGGCCTTTAGACAGGGCGTAGAAATAAGGCTGGTTGATGAGCGCCAGGTTGGCGTAATAGCCGCGCACTTCGGCCCGGACGAACTGCGTCTCGAGACCCTGGGCCAAGAAGATATCGGTGACGCTCAAGTAGGTGGTGACTTGGATAGCCTCGTAACAGGTTCGGGCCGCTTCGCCGCTGAGCGCAAGACAGGTATTAATCTTGGTCTGATAAAGCGACGTCTGATCCGGTGGCAGGCGCTGGCGCTGACTGAAGAACAGGTCGCCTGACAAATAGGGTCTCGCCCAGTTATGTGGATGAGGGATATCCTGTATCCAGCCGCTTCTGAAGAGGGGCATCCGTGAGGCAAAGTTGTCGGCGTTATAATCCGAGGAAGTGAGTTCAACCACATTGACGTGAAAGGCGGGATTCAATGCTTCGATGCCCGCCTTAAGGATTTCGGCGAATTTCTGGCGTCCGGTGTTGCCAGTATTGTAAGTCAACGTGAAGACGAAGCCATTGGTCATGACCTGTCCGCCCCAGGCCTGACCGAACTCCTGGAGAGCCAACGTCGGGCTGTAAAAGTAAGTTGGCTGCGTTTCGGTGTAACCTATAATCCCTTTGATAAACGGCCCCGTTCGTTGGATTGCCTGTCCGCCATAGACATCGGTAATATACTGCGTCCAGTTGAAAGCATAGTTGAAGGCTTTGCGGACGTGGATATCGGCGAAGAAGTCTGGCGGGATGCCGTTGCCGTCGAGCGCGCCGCTCCCGACGTAATTCCTCGGCCCGGATGTGTCAATGTCGTAGGTAAAGAAGGCATCCTGGGCCATGGCGGAAAGAATCCCGGTGTAGGAACGGAGCGTGCCCGTGAGGTTTTGCAGCGCGCCCACCTGGCCATCTGGACCATAGCGCAGCAGCACGTAGTCGGCCAACTGCCCCTCGTAGCCAGAAAAATTACCCCAATCGGCCTCGCCGTTGATCAGCATGGCAGAGCGCGTCGCGCCATCGGCGATCGTCTTAATCACCAGGCGTTCTAAGGCCGCCGGGCCAGCCGGGCCGCCGGCCCACAGGGGAGTCGTCCGCCAATAGGCCGGGTTGCGCTTGAGCGCAATCTCCACACCTGGCGTCCAGTAATCCAGCATAAACGGGCCGGTGCCATTCGCCAGCGCGGCTATCGGGCTGCTCGCCGCCTCGGTAGCGTAATAGTTTTGCCACGCAGCGCAATCGCCATTCCACGCGCCGTTGGCAATCAGCCAGTCCTTATCCAACACCGCCCCCCACGGCTGGGCGATGGTGTCCAGAAATGGGGACCAGGCATGAACGAGGTGAAAAGTGACCGTGCGGGCGGCATTTGTCGAAGGTAACGGCGTTCTTGACCGTTTGGCAAGCCACCTGCAAGGCCGTGGGAGACTGGGCCTGTAACGCCGCCCGGTCGTCAATCAGGCTGCCGTCGGGCGCAATGAGTTGAGTCACGTCGTCGAAGTTAAACAGCGCTTCATTAATCAGCCATTGGGGCGAAGCGCTGCCGCCTGTGACCAGGCCGCGCCAGAAGGAGAAGGCGACGTCCTCCGCGTCTAACGCCGCGCCGTTGTGAAAGCGCACGCCGGAGGGGAGCGTGAAGGTGTAAGTTCGCCCATCAGGTGACACCGTCCAGCCGGTCGCCAGCATCGGGATCAATACATCTGATTTTTCCCGGTTGTAAGTGACCAGCGTTTCATAAATTTGTCGATTCACAAGCACCCCGGCTGTCTCGTAGTAGTCCAGCGCTGGATCAAGACTCTCAGGTTCATTACTGATGACCCCCACCAGAGTGGTATAAGGCAGATTACTGGCGGCCACTAGATTTGCGCCAGTGGCGAGTGAGAATGCGGGTTGCTGGGCCTTTCCAGTGTCCGCGAGCGAGGCCGGCCCGGCGCCTTGCGCAACGGCCACCAAACTATAGGCGAGCGCCAAACCAGCGATGAGCGACAGGCAGATAACGAACAGACGCGCTTTCATGTTTTCCTCCTCTTGGGTGAACAGCACAAACAAAAACGCCGACCGCGAGCATAGGGTTGGCGTTAGAAACCGGCGTTATATGCAGTTGTCCGACGGGCTATAAAAAGGTGCGTGAATGGGCAAGCCAACGACAAACATTTGTTCTCACCTGAGAACCTGGCTACTTTTCTTTTACCACATTTCAGGCTGCAAGGGAATAGACAGGCGGCTAAAAGTCATAGACATTTGTACTGATTTTGAGTACTATCTTTGAGCATCCCCGCTCCCACATCGGCACGATGAAACGGCATCAGTTCAAAACCGACGCCTATGCCGCAAAAAACCCGCTCCGCGGGTTATCCCGGCAATCTTGTGGGCCAGGTTCAGCCTTCCCTCAGGGAGAGAAGAGTTCAAATCCACAATCAGCATTCAACAATCAGCAATCAACCATCCTCCACAAACTGCGGACTCGCCTCCGTCACCGTCACCTGCCTGCCGCTCGGAAACGTCACCGTCGCTACCTCGTAGCCTTTGACGACGGTCACGCCCTTGTGCCGGACGGTGACGGCCCAGGGGAAGGGGTTGCGGCCTTCGAGGAAGACTTTGCGCGGGGAGAGGATGCGCACGCCCAGCGTCAGCATGAACAGGTGCACGGGCGCGACGCCCCACAGGTAGTTGCGCTCGCCCAGGCCCTCGAGCTTGTCGGCGTTGTAGGCTTCGCGGAAGGCTTTGTCGCTCTTGAGGCAGTGGATCATCGCCGTCATTAACTTAGTGATGAGTTCGGCGGCCTCGGCGCGATAGCCGTGCTCGACCAGCCCCTCGCCGATCATCGTGTTCCACATCAGCCACACGCCGCCGGAGCCTTCGCGGTTGTCCGGCTTGTAAGCCGGGTCGCGCGCCGAGCAGTTGGGCAGGCCATAGGGTCGCCAGTAACGCTCCGGGTCGAGGATCGTCTTGCGGACGAGCGTCTCTGCGCGGACAGAGTCCGGGACGCCGCCCCACAGCGGGAGCAGGAGCATCTGGTCTTCGCGCGAGTAATCTACGACGGAAACGGTCACGTCGAAATCCTCCGTCAGGCCGCGCACCTCGACGCGCTCCAGTTCGGCGTAGAGTTTTTCGCTCGTCGCCGTGCCGACGCCGAAATACCAGCGGACGAGAGACCGTTTGAGAGTCTCGACGCGGTGGCGGCCCCGGCGGCCGCGCCCGGAGAGGACGACCTCCATGTTCGGGCGCGCGTCTTTCGGGCCGACGGCTTTGACGACAATGCGCGCCGGTGGGAAGAAGCGGCGGTTGACCTCGACGGCGAGGTCGCCCTTGCCGCTGGCGAGCGCCTGGCCGCGCGTGACTTCGTGCGAGTCCCGGTCTACGTAGTGATAACTCGCCGTGTCGTCGCGCCACATCGCCTCGACCGCGCGCTGGAGCCGGTTGGCGCGTTCGGCGAGCGCCGGGTCTTCGGGCTGGCCGAGGAGCGCGGCCATGCGGCTGAGCGTCCGGCACTCGCGGTAGAGGTAGGCCGCCAGGTCGGGCGCTTCGGCCAGCGTGATGTCCGCCCCCTGCGCCCACACCTGCCAGGGGACGAAAGAAGGACAGTCGTCAAAGGCCGACTGGATGGTGGACGACCATTCGGGCACGCCGTCTTCGTCGCGGTCGTGCTTGCGCGTGAGCCACACGTCCACGAAACGGCGCAGGCC
>DAOTXG010000402.1:0-5363 GCA_034435515.1 Anaerolineales bacterium | reverse complement strand
CACACTTGCCCTGGCGGGCAGTGCCAGGGAATCCGCCGCGAGCATGAAAAAGTAGTAAGAAGTTTTGGATACTTACTTAGTACACTGTCCAGGTGATTAAGATGGACTCGTAGTAGCGACTTTAGTCGCTCTCCTGGCTGGCTGACGACTAACGCGAAGCGGTCACTACGAACCCATCATTCTTAACTTGACCGACCACTGACCGCGCAGGCGGTCTTAGCCCGCTTCGCGTGTTGCTGCGATTTCTAATCGCCGGGCGGCCTGGCGGTCGGGGCTGAAGCCGGTCGCGGCGCGGGCCGGCGCAGATGCTCCTTCGTAATCACCAGCCGCCACCACCAGCCGATCAGCGCCATCAGCGTCCGCGCCACGCGGGGGAAGTTGAAAAATTGCGACTGGCCGTACTGCCGATACCAGTGGTGGACCGGCACCTCGACAATCTGGTAACCGGCGTCCTGAATTTTCTTCACCATCTCAAAGGTGATCGTGCCGGTCGTGGATTCGAGCGTCACCTCGTCGAAGATCGCCCGCCGCATCAGGCGGAAGTCACAATCCACGTCGCGGATCTTCAGCCCGAAGAGATATTTGACGAAGTATTGATAGGCCAGGCCGATGACGACGCGGTGGAAAGGGTCGTGGCGCTTGATTTTGTAGCCGTTGACCATGTCCACGCCGTCTCGTATCGCCTGGGCCAGCAGCGCCAACTCGCGCGCGTCGTATTGCGCGTCGCCGTCGGTATAAAAAATCCAATCTTTGGCGGCGGCGGCGAAACCCGCCCGCAGGACGCCGCCGTAGCCGCTGGGCTGCGTCCGGTGGATGACGCGCAGGCGCGCGTAATGTTGAGCCAGATCGTCGAGGACGCGGGCGGTATCGTCGCTGGAGCCGTCGTTGACGACGACGACCTCGTAATCCTCGGCCACTGCGGGCAGCGTCTGCAGGGCGCGCAGAATCATGGTCGGAATCGTGCCGGCGTCATTATAGGCCGGGAAGAAGGCCGTCACACTGGAGAGTTTGGGCATGAGTCCTCAATAGGCGTTGGGGTCTTTGAGAATCCGCAGGACAGTGCGGATGATGATTTTGACGTCCAGCCAGACCGACCAGTTCTCGATATACCACAGGTCGTATTTGGTGCGCTCGATGATCGAGGTGTCGCCGCGCAGGCCGTTGACCTGCGCCCAGCCGGTGAGGCCGGCTTTTTCGCGGTGGCGCTCCATGTAGCGCGGGATCATCTGCCGGAACTGCTCGACGAAGGCGGGCTGCTCCGGGCGCGGCCCGACCAGGCTCATGTCGCCGAGCAGGATGTTGATGAGCTGCGGCAGCTCGTCAAGCGAATAGCGGCGGATGAAGGCGCCGAGGCGCGTGCGGCGCGGGTCGTCCTTGACCGTCCAGGCCGGGCCGCCCCGTTCGGCGTCGGCGCGCATGGAGCGGTATTTGATCATCGGGAAGGGCCGGGCATCCAGGCCCGTGCGCTCCTGGACAAAGAACGCCGGGCCGGGGGATTCGAGCCGGATGAGGATGGCGATGAGCAGCAGGAAGGGCGAAAGCAGAATCAAGCCGATGGCGCTCCCGACGATATCCATCGCCCGCTTGAAGGAAAGTTTCCAGCCGCGCAGCGCCACGTCGCGGATGTTGAGCAGCGGCAGGCCGCCCAGGTCGTCAATCGTGACGCCGGCCGCCATGATCTCGAACAAGTCGGGGAAGACCTTGATGCTCACCCGCTCGCGCTGGCAGAGCGAGATCAACTCGACCATCTCGGCGTCGGAGGCGTCGGGCAGGGCGATGATAATTTCGTCAATCGCCTGCTCGTCAATCAACCGGGGCAGGTCTTCCACCTGGCCGATCACCGGAAAGCCCTCGACCGCGGCCGGCGCGTGCGGGCCGTTGACCAGGCCCAGGATGCGATAGCCGAGGAAGGGCGACCCCTGCATCTTCTGGATGATGAGCTGGGCGACCTCGCCGACGCCGATGATGACGACCCGGTCCTGCACGACGCCCCGGCTTTGGAGCACCCAGCGGACTTGCTGAAGCGTCCAGCGCCCGAGCGTGACGAACGCGACGCCGGCCGCCCAGGCGTAGAACACCATCATCCGGGGCAGGTTCA
Source organism: Anaerolineales bacterium (assembly GCA_034435515.1). Lineage (GTDB taxonomy): Bacteria > Chloroflexota > Anaerolineae > Anaerolineales > UBA6663 > DATDRS01. Next base: position 3,265 of record DAOTXG010000402.1, on the reverse strand, counting down.
CTTCAAAAAGGCTGTTCTTGAGCGTCAACGCCGTCAGCGCGACGGAAAGTAGAGTCCCCACGCTCATCCCGCCAAAGATCGAGTAAAACGCGTCCACGCGGGAAGTGGCGCGCACGAGGTGGTACATGCGGAACAGGAAGAAGACGAAGACCACCGCCGCGACGTGGATCGCCAGCACCGCGCCGTAGGTCGGGAGGGGATCGAGTTCCACGGCTTCGGTCGGCCATTGAATCTGCTCGCGCAGCCGGTAGGCTAGCAGGCAGGCCGCGGCAATCGTCGCCGCGTCCACCACGACGAGGGAAAAAGCAAATAGCGTTCGAAAGCGGCGCGAATCCATACTGGAAACTATCTCTGGCGCAGCCAGGCGGCATGTACCCGGCGCATCTGGTCGACGTGCTCAGGAATGTGCCGGGTGTACACGTCCAGCCAATCCTCTAATGTCATCCGGCCGTTCTCAGGGTGATCCATGACGTTAGACCAGGTCGGCTCTGGCAGGTTTTGGATGAGTCGCCAGGTGTTCCGCCGGAGAACACGGAACAATTCCAGCGCGTCGCCGGCCCTTTGCCCGGCGTAGTCTAACGCCCTGGCCCATTGGACCTCGTCGTAAGCCATTACGGTCTGTCCCGGCTCGACGATGCACTTACGACACCGGATGTAACTGCTGGCCTCGCTGTCGGCGATGTGGACGACGATTTCGTGGATGCTCCAATCGGCGGGCGAGGGCCGGAAGCGCCACATTTCTTCGGGGAACTCCCTGAGCGCCTCGACCAGCGTGGCGTGAGCACGGCCATAGGCTTCGATCTTGAGTTGGCGTTCAGCGCGGGTCACGTTAACCTCCCGTTCCGGCGGGTGAAGCGCTCCCGGAATTTTGTCATTAATAAGTTTGCGCCAATGCCCAGCCGGATCAGCCAGTTGAGCGGCGGGGGCGTGACGGCGGCGTAATGCTTGTCATAGAACAACAGCATGGCCTCGTGAAAGGCGATCTGCGCGCGGCGGCTCTGGCGGCTGGCGGCGCGCTTGACGTGCAGGACGGCGACCGCCGGGTTGTAGCGGATTTGCCAGCCGGCCTGTTTGATGGCAAACGCCCAATCCAGGTCTTCGCCGTACATGAAGAATTGCTCGTCCAGCAGCCCGGCCTGCGCGATGGCCTCGCGGCGCACGAGCATAAACGCGCCCACGACCGAGTCCACTTCGGTTTCCACGTCCGGGCTGAGGTAGGTCATGTTGTAACGCCCGAAGAGGCGGCTGCGCGGAAACAAGCGGCTCAGGCCAACCATGCGATAAAACGAGATTTCGGGCGAGGGGAAGCTGCGCCGGCAGGCGAGGTCGAGGTCGCCGTTCGGCAGAACCAGTTTTGGCCCCGCCGCGCCGCAATTGGGGCGGGCCTCCATATAGTCTAGCATATCGGCGAGGGCATGGCCAGGCAAAACCGTATCCGGGTTCAGCAGCAGCGCGTAACGCGCCCCCTCACCCCCTACCCCGGCGCTACGCGCCACAGGGGGTGGGGGGTGAGGCCCAAATCCCAGCGCGCGCAAGCCCAGGTTGTTGCCCGCCGCGTAGCCGCCGTTGACCTGACTCTCGACGAGCAGAGTCATCGGGAATTCGGCGCGCACCATCGCCGCCGAGCCGTCGGTCGAGGCGTTGTCCACGACGCACACTTGGGACGTAAACGCGCCGCGCGAGGCATAGACCGAGCGCAGGCACTCGCGCAGCAGGTCGCGGGTGTTCCAGTTGAGGATGACGATGCCGAGGTCGAGCACAGGACAGGTAATCAGTGATGAATAATCGGCTGCCGGGCCGTAGTGGGATTCTAACATGAGGCGGGGAAGTGTGGGAGTAGAGTCAGAAACGGGGTGTAGAGACGTTCCGGTGGAACGTCTCCGCTTATGCGTCTCCCTGGGCAGCGGATTGCTTCGCATAACGGATTAGCGGATGGCGCCGTTATCCGCTAATCCAATACCGATAGCAGACCGGACAGGTCTCCAAGACCTGTCCGGTCTATTATAGATAGATAGCAGACCGGACAGGTCTCTAAGACCTGTCCGGTCTATAGATAGCAGACCGGACAGGTCTCCAAGACCTGTCCGGTCTATAGCGAGACAAAAAATTTGCAGCGAGGGCGCGCCTTCGGCGCGCATGGGGGGGCGCAGCCCCCCACACCCCCCCAGAAAAACAGAATCCCAGAAGCCAGAACCCAGAAGTCAGACTCCAGAAATAGAGCCAGGGGAAACCCCCCGAAACCCCACGTCGTCGTTGAAGGTATCGGGCACGAGCCTGCCACGGGCCGCACACCGCGCGCCCTGCCTACCATCACCCCAGGAACCGCCACACACGATACGGTAAATCTTCTCTGCATCGTACCATGAGTCCGTCCATTCCCAAACATTTCCGCTCGTATCGCTTAATCCTGCCTGGCTGTTGCCATCTATAAATTGACCGACGATAGTAGTGGAGGCGGTCTTGAACGAGTCGCTGTTGTACCAACTGCGCCATTTGTCGATATCGCTTAGATCTTCTTCCTGTGACCAGTATTCTGCGCAATTGAGCCGGTTGCGATCAAATTCATTTCCCCACGGATACTCGCGCCCATCGGTGTGCCGGGCGGCGCGTTCCCATTCTGCCTCGGTGGGCAACCGCATGGGTCTGCCCTTCTCTTTCGCCAGCCAGTTGCAATAGGCTTCGGCCTCAAACCAACTGACGCCCACGACCGGAGCGAGGGGGTTATTCCATCTGGGGTCATGCCAGAAGAACGGCTCGCCGCGTTTTTCCGGCGGACGCTGGGCAAGCCAGTCTTGGTATTCCTTTGGCGCCTTGCTGTCGTACGTCCCGGTGCGCCACGCCCAGCCCTCCTCGCTCCAGAACTCGCGGCGGTCGTAGCCTTTGTCTTCGAGGAAACGGCGGAATTGGTAATTGGTAATTGGGTATTTGGAGATGGCAAACGGCTGTTCAATCACCACCTTGCGCTTACCATCGCCGTAGAGGAAGGGGCCGGCAGGAATGGCGATGAATTTGTCCAGGTCGTCCAGCCTCCATCCCGTGCGGCCCAGGATGAACCCGGCGTCGCGCTGGACAGTCGGTGGGAGTGAACGGTCACGGTAGGCGCTGAGCAGCGCGTCGGTAACGTCCTTCGCAGCGGCCTTGCCCAGCCCCAATTCGCCCACATCTTCCAGGCACGCGCCGGCCAGGAGTATATTCTTGCCCGCGTCCTCGCCGGCGCAATCCATCCTCAACATGGCCCGCGCCGCCTCCCCGGCCACGCGCGGCT
>DAOTXG010000401.1:0-1658 GCA_034435515.1 Anaerolineales bacterium | reverse complement strand
GGATCAAGGTCTTTGAGCAGCAGGGTCAGGCCGTAGAAGGTGAAGAAGACGCCCACGTCCCAGCCCATGCTGACGGCGGCGCTGGCGAGGATGAAGGGCGGGTAGGCCCAGTCGAGGGTGCCTTTGCTGGCGATCAGCGCCAGGCGGGGGGTGGCGTCGGGATTAGACTTGGACATGAGGGACTCCTTCGCATTCCGTATTGCGTATTGCGTATTCCGTATTCTGGCGTCTCTATTCTTTACGCAATACGCAACACGCAATACGCAATACGTTATTTGACGCGGCGCAGGTAGAAGATGAACTTGCTATTTTCCTGATGCGCGTCGAGCAATTCGTTGCCGGTCTGGCGCGACCAGGCTTGCATGTCGGCGGGGGCGCCGGGGTCGGTGGCGATCATCTTGAGCACCTGGCCGACCTGGAGTTCTTTGATGGCTTTGGACGTCTTGATCACGGGCAGCGGGCACAACATGCCGCTGCAGTCCAGGAGTTTATCCTCTTGAAGGGTCGTCATTGTTTTCTCCTTGTCGCCTCTCAGGGGGTTATAGCCTGAACTGGCGCAAAACAAAAGCGCGCCGCCAGCCCGCAAAGGCCAGGCAACGCGCTAGGTTAGCTCTTCGACCAACGCCGTCCGCTGCTCCAGGATGTCGGCCAGCACGGCCCGCAGCAAATTGAGCGCCTCGATGACACGCGCGTCCACCAGGGTGTAGTAGACGCTCGTCCCCTCCCGCTGGGCCAGCACCATCCCCCGGTCGCGCAGGACCTTCAGGTGCCGCGAGACGGTCGGCTGGCTCAGGCCCAGGTTCTCTGCCAGTTCCCCGACGTTCCGCACCCCGCCGCGCAGTTCGTACAGAATCAGGATGCGGCTCGGATCGGACAGGGCCTGGCAGATCTCGGCATGGAGCTGGTGGACTTCGCGCTGGAGCGAGTTTTGCACGGATTCCGTTTCAGAGTCGAATATACGCGCAAGCGAATAAACGAATGAACGGACGTATTATACTCCTTATATTCCGGCGACTCCATCACCGCTAACGGGGGATGGACCTCCCCCGCGCGGGGGATTTTACGCAGTACCGCAAAAGTCGCTTTTAGGCCGCAGGGAATCGAGGCTTTAGCCGATGATTGGCTGCCCTCCCCCGGCTAAAGCCTCGACTCCGGTGGTCGGCTAGAGTGAGTTTTGCGCCATTGCGATTTTACCCATACTGTCACCACCGGGGGAGCGGCTTGTAGCCGCGACCCTCGCGGTTGAAAACCGCTCCTACACTAGACAACGGGAAGGTGTTCTTAGACGAGTTTCGAGTCAGCGGCGGCGTGGGAGCGGCTTGGAGCCGCGACCCTCGCGGTTGAAAACCGCTCCTACGCTACACAACGGGAAGGTGTTCTTAGACGAGTCCTTAGTGAACGGCGTGGAATTGCTCCTCCTCGGTCGAGCCTTTGAGCGCCGCCGTAGACACCTCGCCGCCGGTAATCGTCATCTGCACCTGGTCAAAGTAGCCCGCGCCGACGAAACTCTGGTGCTTGATGGCCTTGAAGCCCCACTCCTTCTCCATCTCGAACTCGCGCTGCTGCAGACGGACGAACGACGGCATCCCCTGCCGACTGTAGCCGTAGGCCACTTCGTACATGCCGGCGTTCAGCGTGTGGAACCCGGCCAGCGTGAT
>DAOTXG010000400.1:0-3079 GCA_034435515.1 Anaerolineales bacterium | reverse complement strand
CGCGCAAGCCGCAATAACGCCCTCCGGTACGCCGCCCACGCCCATCAATACGTCTACGCCGCTGTGTGGGGAAGCCGCCATGAGCGCTCCGGCGATATCGCCATCGGAGCGCAGCATCACGCGCGCGCCGGCCGTTCGAATCTCCTCGATGAGGGCGGTATGGCGCGGCCGCTCTAACACAAACACCACCAGGTCACGGACTTCCTTCTTTTTGAGGCGAGCGACCAGGGCTAAAACCCAGGCTGCCGGCGCATCCAAGCATTCTGGAACCAAAGCCTGCGCGACCGAGCGGTCTACCACGATTTTCTCCATGTAAATTGCTGGATGGAGCAGGCGGATAGCGCCGCGGCGGGCCATGGCGGCCACGGCAATCGCGCCCGGTAGGCCCTGAGCCAGCAGACCCCGGCCGTCAATGGGGTCCACGACCACGTCGAGCGCCGGGCCATCGCCAGTGCCAACTCGCCGGCCGGTGTCGAGGGGCGAATGCCGGCCCAGTTTGCCCTCCTCGCCGATCACGATGTAGCCCTCCATGTCCATTGCATTCAAAGCGTGCGACATGGCTTCACAGGCGGCCTGATCGGCCTCGTCGCGCCGGCCCAGCCCCATCCAGCGGCCGGCGCTCAACGCCGCCGCTTCAGTCGCGCGCACCAGATCAAGACCCACGTTGCGGGCTGAGAACTTAGCCATGATGATTGTTCCTCGCCGAGGCCTCACGCGACCGCTTCCAGCAGGCCGGCCGCTTCCCAGGCCAACATGCCGCCGCGCAAAATCGCGACGTGAGCATAGCCTTTCTGACGAAACAGGTGCGCGACCCGTTCACTCCGCCGCCCGCCGCGGCAGACAAAGACGATCCGGCGGTCGCCTGGCAGATCGGGCATGGACGTCAGGAGGGGGGCCAGGGGCATCAGTTGGGCCTGAGGAATATGGCCTCGCTGAAACTCGCGCGGTTCGCGCACATCGATCACCAGCGGCGGCTGGTCGCCGCGCAGCTGCTGCCAGAGCTGCTCGGGTGACAGATCGGCGATCTGGCTCGTCGGGAGGTCGAGGCGCAGCGGAATCGCGATCGGATAATCGGGCCGAGGCAGATTCTGGCATTCCTTGAAAACGCGCACGTTGCTCTCGTAGATGCAGATCGCCGGATCAAGGACCCTGTAAAATAGATGCTCGACCGCCTTGTCCTCGGACAGCACGTGTTCCGCGCCCAGATAGTCCAAAAAGCCGGTTCGCTGCATCAGTTGCAGGACCGGTTCGTGGACGCGCACCAGGAACACATCGCCCCCTCGTTCCCGGTAGGCGCGCACGACGCTTTCGAGCATGTGGATGCCGCTCATATCACACACCTGGACGCTGTGCATCCGCAAAAGCAAGAAGCGTTGCGTTGGATAGCGGAGTTGATGTTGGTGGAGGACGTTTTCAACAGAGTGGACGGCCCCAAAATACAGGTCCCCGAGAATATCGAAAACGGCGAGCTGCGGGCACATGGGTTTCGCGGGTTGATACACGAAATGCCGGTAGTTGTCGTCGGGCACGACGGGCCGCACGCGCGGCGCGCTGGTCTTTAGGATATAGTAGGCTAACGCCATCAGGACGCCAATCAACACCGCAAACTGTAGAGGCAGAAACAAAGTGGCCAGCAAAGTGACCACCATAATCAGGGCATCGCCGCGGGCGCCTCGCCAGATCCGCGTCATCTCCTTTTGGTCAATCATCCCGTAGGCAGCCACGATCAACACGCCCGCCAGGGCCGCTCGCGGCAGGTAGGCAGCCAGGGGCGCGAGGGTCAACATGCCAATGAGGACAAACAGCCCGGAAAAGGCGGCGGCCAGCGGCGTCTGTGCTCCGGCCGCGTAATTGAGCGCCGAACGGTTGAAGGAGCCGGAGCAGGGAAAGCCGGAGAGGAAGCCGCAGGCGATATTCGCCAGCCCCTGGCCCACAAATTCCTGATTGTTATCGAGGCGTTGACCCGATTGGCTGGCGAGGGAACGGGCAATAGAAGAGGCCTCTACTAACCCAATGACGGCGATCGCCAGCGCCCCGTCAGACAAACGTCCGATCAGTTCCAGGTCAAAGAGGGGAAGTCGGACCAGCGGCGGCAGACGGCCAGGTACCGGCCCCAAAACTTGCACGCCCTGCTGGCTGAGTCCCAGCAGGCCCGCCAGGAGTGAAGCCGCGGCGATAGCCACCATCACTCCCGGCACTTTCGGATTCCAGCGGCGGAGCAAAACGATCAGGGCCAGCGTGCCTAGTCCTACAACCAGGCTGAGAGGGTGCATTTCCGATAGATGGCGCAGCACATTGCCCAGGGTGCTGACCAAGTCAGGGGGAGCGGAAAAAGACAACCGGAGCAAGTGGCGCAACTCGCCTGAGGCGATGAGAATCCCGGCGCCCGCCGTGAAGCCGACGACGACCGAGTCAGACACAAAATTCACCAACAGCCCCAGACGGGCCAACCCCATGCCCAACCGAAACACGCCAGACATGACGGCCAGCAGACCGGCGGCCGCCACGAAGGGAGGCGAACCGGGCGCGGCCAGGGCTTGCAGCGTCGAGAAGGCGAGGATGGCGGCGGAGTTGGATGGCCCGCTGTGCAGGTGGTTGGACGAGCCCCAGAGCGCCGCCACGACGGCCGCCACAAAGCCGGCGTAGAGGCCCATCTGCGGTGGAAGACCCGCCAGCAGCGCCATGACCACAGCCTGCGGGAGCAGAACTGCAGCCACTGTCAACCCGGCGATCAGGTCAGGCTGAAGGTTCTCGCGGCGATAGCGCTGGAGGATGTCAATGGGCCGGAGGAAAAAGGCCGGCAGGGTCCTCAGATGAGCCAGCATGGATTCACCACTTCCTAAGTAAGTATCCGAAACTTCTTACTACTTTTCTCATGCTCGCGGCGGATTTGCAATCCGCCGCCTGGCCGCCGGATTACAAATCCGGCGGGAGCAAAAAAGTAGGGAAAATTATTGAGGAGTTACTTAGCCGGAGCGCGACGGTTATCGGCTGCAGCTTCCGGTCGTTCGTATTCTACTCCAACTGGATAGGATATAATCAACTAATCAGCTCTGCGCTGGCCCGCGCTGACGTAATC
>DAOTXG010000399.1:0-6771 GCA_034435515.1 Anaerolineales bacterium | reverse complement strand
GCCGGGTCTCTCAGGTGCTCCTCCAAAGACCAGGGCGCGCTGGGCGACGCTTCGCGTTTGCGTTCCAGGGCTTTCGGCTTACTCATGGCGCATCGAGATAGTTTTCAACGCCCCACTTTGCCATAGGTCCTTAACTTCAATGATAGCAGTTTCGTTATCACCTGTCAACGCCCGCCACGCTTTCGCTTGCTCAGTCTCACAACAGTTCTGTGCGCGCTTCAAGAGGCGCGCCTGCCGCCTCGCGAGGGACAGCACGTCCTGAAAAATCCCGCTCCGGCGGCGAAAGCAACGCGCCGGAGCGGGGTTTGGGAGCCGAGAGGCAAGTGATCCTGGCCTCTCACAGGACCGAACGCCTGACCTTGAACTTATTTCCGCCGCAGAAAAGCCGGAATATCCAGATCGTCGGTGTTGAACGAGCGCGGCTGGAACTCGGACAGGTCGCCAGAGCGCGCCGCCTTATCCGCCGCCACTTCCGCTGCGGCGGGCGTGCGGGCTGTGGCCGCCGCTTTGGGCCGCTCAATCGTGCGGCGCGGCATCCCCGCGCGCTCGAAGCCCGTCGCAATCACCGTCACGCGAATCTCGTCGCCCAGGTTGGGGTCAATCACCGCGCCGAAGATCAGGTTGACCTCCGGGTGCGCGGTCTCCTTGATGATGGCCGCCGCCTGGTTCACCTCGAACAGCGTCATGTTCGGGCCGCCGGTGACGTTGAAGAGGATGCCGCGCGCGCCGTCAATCGTCACGTCGAGCAGCTGCGACGAGATGGCCTGTTCGGCGGCCAGGCGGGCGCGGTCTTCGCCCGAGGCGTGGCCCACGGCCATGAGGGCCGCGCCGCCTTCGGACATGATGGTCTTCACGTCGGCGAAATCCAGGTTGATCAGGCCCGGCACGGTAATCAGCTCGGAAATGCCCTGAATGCCCTGGCGCAGGACTTCGTCGGCCAGGCGGAAAGATTCTTGCAGCGAGGCGCGCTTGTCCACAATTTGCAGCAGGCGGTCGTTGGGAATGACGATGAGCGTATCCACCTGCTCCTTGAGCTTGTTGATGCCCGCCTCCGCCGCATGGGCGCGCTTGGAGCCTTCAAAGGTGAAGGGCTTGGTGACGACGCCGATGGTCAGCGAGCCGAGTTCCCGCGCGATCTGCGCGACGACTGGGGCGGCGCCGGTGCCGGTGCCGCCGCCCATGCCCGCGGCGATGAAGACCATATCCGTCCCGCGCAGGACCTCGTACAACTCTTCCTGCGACTCTTCGGCGGCTTTATGGCCTTTGTCCGGATCGCCGCCGGCGCCCAGGCCGCGCGTCAATTTATCGCCGAGGCGGACGCGGCGCGGCGCATTGGAGAGCAGGAGGGCCTGCGCGTCGGTGTTAATGGCGACGAATTCGACGCCGCCCATGCCCTCCGCGATCATGCGGTTGACGGCATTGCTGCCGCCGCCGCCGACGCCGACGACTTTGATGCGGGCGAACGATTCTGGCGTTTGGGGTAAGGGTTGCATGGCAGGCCTCCTTCGGTCCTGTGAGTGAGCGGCGCTCCCGAGCCGCTATGGCAACAACCGTCTGAACAAATCCAGTCCCCTGCTCAATTCCATCGAAATGATCCGCGGCCCGCCCCTTTTTTTCCTCGGGCGCGGGGCGACGAGGCTCTCGCGCTGCGCCCACACCAGCAGCCCCACGCTGGTCGAGTAGGCCGGGCCGGTGAGTTTATCCACCAGGCCGCGCAGGTTCTGCGGCGCGCCCACGCGCGAGGGCAGGTTGAGCACTTCGCTCGCCGCTTTGCGGATGCCCGGCAACAGGCTGGTGCCGCCCGTGAGCACGATGCCGGCCGGCAGCAGACCGTCGTAGCCGGTGCGCTTGATCTCTTGCAAAGCCAGCGTGAAGATTTCTTCCACGCGGGCCTCGATGATGGTCGCCAGGTCCGCGCGGCTGACGGGGAGGGGCCGGTCCTCGCCAAACGGCTGGACGGCGAAACTCTCGGTCGAGGCCACCTCGGCTGCGCTCGCGTGGCCGTAGCTAATCTTCACTTTCTCGGCCACGTCGGCGGGCAGCCGCAGGCCGTGCGCAATGTCGGAGGTGAGATGATTGCCGCCGACGCTGAGCGACAGGGTGTGCCAGACGTTGCCGTCAAGGTAAATGGCGAGGTCGGTCGTGCCGCCGCCGATGTCGCACACCACCACGCCCATCTCTTTCTCCGTGTCGGTGAGCGTCACCTCCGCCGAGGCCAGCGGGTTCAGCACGTACGCTTCCACCTGCACGCCCGCCGCTTCCACGCACTTCGTCAGGTTCTGCACCGAGGCCGTGGCCGCGGTGATGATGTGGGCTTCCACTTCCAGCCGGAAACCGTGCATCCCCAGCGGCTGGCGGATTCCGTCCTGCCCGTCCACCGTGAACGAGCGAGGGATGACGTGCAAAATTTCGCGCCCGTGCGGGATGGCGACGGCCTGCGCCGCGTCCAGCGCCCGGTCCACGTCGTCCTGGTCAATGCCGTGGCTGCCGCCCCCGACGCCGACTACGCCCCGGCTGTTGACCGAGGCGATGTGCGGCCCGGCGAGGCTCACGAAGGCGGTCCCAATTTCGTAGCCGGCGCTACGCTGGGCCTTGTCGAGCGAGGCGGCGATGGCCTGGCTCGCCTGCTCCACGTCCACGACCATGCCCTTGCGCATGCCGCGCGCCGGTTCCACGCCCACGCCGAGGATGCGCAGCGCGCCGCCCTCGTCAATATCGGCGATGAGGGTGCAGACTTTGGTCGTGCCAATGTCCAGGCCAACGAAGAGAGGGCTGTCGCTCATGATCTGTGTTCCGTCCCAAAGGGATGCTTCGCGATATTGCGTATTGCGTAATGCGTCACCAGTCCGATACGCAATACGCAATACGGAATACGCTCCTGTTTCACCACCGCCTATTTCCTGTAGTACGCCGCCAACGGATTCTCCACGCTAATCATCGTCGGGTGAATGCCGCGCGCGAGTAGATTGTCCACCAGGGTTTCGTACACGACCAGCTTCTGCTCCATGTTCAGGCCCACGCCGAAATAGCCGCGCCAGTCGCGCCCATCCTGATAGCTCAGACCGCGCAACGAGTCGTAGTGCAGCAATTCGATGTTCGAGCGCAGCTGTTTGAGCCGCAGCGCGCCCTGGATCGCCTCGACCGGCGCGGGCCTGTCCGCGCTCAGGGGCGCTCCGGAGGGCGCGTCGTCTACCGTGATGGGCAGCAGGCCCGGCAGGTCGCCGCGCGACTTGAATTTGAGTCCCCGCGCGTCCACCCACCATTTTTGTTCTCCCTCCATCCACATCACCACCGGCGCGCGCTCCTGCACGATCACCGTCACCGCGTTCGGCCACTTGACTGAGACCTGCGCGGCGGCAATGCCAGGGATGGCCGCGATGCGTTTCTGCGCCTCCGCCGGGTCCACCCAGAAGATGTGCTGACGCGCCAGGCCGGACTCGGCGTAAATTTCTTCGCCCGGCACCAGCGATGCGCCGCCCAGATTGATGCCATCCACGAACAGGCGCGGGTCGGTGAGCAGGCGGGCGAGCATGGCGACCAGCAAGAGGACGAGTGAAAAACTCGCCAGCCGCCAACTGACGTGAAGGCGCGGCGCGGCTGGGGCGTGGAGGACCAGCCCGCTGGGCAGGGCGATCTCAAAGCGGCGGCGATGGCCGCCCGGCCGGGCGCTCGGATTCCCCCCGACTTTGCGCGGATGGCTGATCAGGGGGCGCGTCGAGGCCGTGGCGGCCCGCGCGGCCGCCTGGAAGCGCTGCCGGCTCGCCTGCGTGCGCCGCTTGCGGACGATTTCGGAACGTGTGGGCCGAGTCACCGAACCTGTCATTGGCTATCTTTTCTTCACCGTCCTATCCTTCTCCGCCTGCCTTTCCAACGCCAGTTCCACCAGGCGGTCTATCAGCTCACCGTAACTCAGTCCCGAGGCCTCCCACAGTTTGGGATACATGCTGATCTGGGTGAAGCCCGGCATGGTGTTGATCTCACTCAAGTACAGCTCGCCCGAATCTTTATCGAGCAGGTAGTCCACGCGCGCCAGGCCGGCGGCGTCTATCGCCTTGAAAGCCCGGATGGCATACTCCCGCGCCCGCTCCGCCGTGTGGGGCGGAATGGGGGCGGGGATGAGCAATTGGGAATTCTCGTCAAGGTACTTCGCCTCGTAATCGTAGAACTCGCGCCCCGGAACGATCTCCCCGACGACGGAGGCTTCCGGCGCGTCGTTGCCCAGCACGCTCACTTCAATCTCGCGGGCGTTGACGCCTCGCTCCACCAGCACCCGCCGGTCGTACCGGGCCGACTCCTGCAGCGCCTCGACCAACTCTACGTGGTCGTGCGCCTTCACCACGCCGACTGAGGAACCCAGGTTCGCGGGCTTGGTGAACATCGGGTAGTTGAACCGGGCTTCGACTCGGCGCGCCGCCGCTTCCGGGTCGCGTTCAATCTCCGAACGCATCACCAAAATCCAGTCCACCACCGGAATGCCTGCCGCGCGCAGCAACTCTTTACACAGGGCTTTGTCCATCGCCACCGCCGAGCCGAGCACGCCCGAGCCGACGTACGGCAGGTCGGCGAGTTCGAGCAAGCCCTGCACCGTGCCGTCCTCGCCGTAGGGGCCGTGCAAGAGCGGGAAGAGCACGTCGAGTTCGATGATCGTCGAGAGCTGCACCGCGCGCTTGTCGGCGCCTTGACGGTCGCTCAGCACCAACAGTTCCCGTTTGCCCGGCTCGCCCAGCAGCGCCGCCTCGGACATACGACCTACGTCGCCGGCAGAGAGCGCTTTGAGCGGATCCTCGCCCGCAACCCACTTGCCCTCTTTAGTGACGCCGATCAGCGTCACTTCGTATTTCTCTTTGTTAATCGCCTTCATCACCGACCGCGCGGACATAAGCGAGACTTCGTGCTCAGCCGAGCGCCCGCCGAAGAGGAGGCCGAGGCGGATTTTGCGAGTCATACGCGCCGCGTATCGCGTATTGCGTGTTGCGTATTCCGTAGCCTTACGGAATACGCAATACGGAATACGTCAACACTGCCCTCCCCACTCTCCCACCAATTCCACTTCCAACTCCAAATCCACGCCCAAGCGCGTCTGCACGGTTTCGTGAGCCAGGTGGATGAGGGAGAGCACGTCGGAGGCGCGGGCGTCGCCGAGGTTGACGAAGAAGTTGGCGTGCACGGTGGAAATCTCGGCCTGGCCGATGCGCTTGCCCTTCAAGCCGGCGGCTTCAATCAGCCGGCCCGCGTAATCGCCCTCCGGGTTTTTGAACATCGAGCCGATGCTGGCCCCCGGCGGTTGGGTGCGCTTGCGGTGCGCGACGAAATCGTCCATGCGGGCCTGCAGTTCGACCAGGTCGCCGCGCCTCAGGGCCAGTTCCGCGCCCAGCACCACAGCCTCCCGCCCGTTTTTGTGGCCCTTCGGCAAGCTCAGGGCGTGGCTTTTCAGCGCGCTCGTCCGATAGCCGAACTCCAGTTCGGCGTTCGACCACTCCCGGACTACGCCATCGTGATGCAAGATTTCTGCCATGACGAGGTGCCCGGCCATATCGCCGCCGTGCGCCCCGGCGTTGCCATAGACGGCGCCGCCGACCGTCCCTGGCACGGTGGTTGCCCATTCGAGTCCGGCGTAGCCCCGCTGGAGGCACTGCCGGGCCAGCGCGCCGAGGTTCACGCCCGATTCGGCCCACACCAACACCTCGTCGCCGCGCGAAGCGTCCTGAAAGTCCACCCCCTTCGCCCGGTTGACGACGACCAACCCGCGCACCCCGGCGTCGCTGACCAGCATATTAGAACCGCCGCCCAGGAGGGTCACGCGGATTCCAAATTGCCACGCCGTCCGCACCTGCCCGGCCAGCTCGTCGGCGGTCTCAGCCACGGTGAGAAATTCCGCGGGGCCGCCGATGCGCGCCGAGGTGTACCTGGATAAAGGCTCTTTTTCTCGCAAGGCTTTCCCTAACGCTGCGCGCAAGGCCTCCCGCTCGGCCATGTCCAGCAAAAGTTGTGTGGAAGAGAGTGTTCGAACTGTCATCTTGTCTCTGGCGCACTCATGTGCGTCACTACAAACGTCTGTCTCTGACGCACTCGCGTGCGTCACTACAAACGTCCGTCTCTGACGCACGCGCGTGCGTCACTACAAACGGCGTGCGTCGCAACAAACGACAAACCGTGTAGAGACGTTCCGGCGGAACGTCTCTACGTTTCGCTCAAGCGCTTCAGCACTTCCATCCCTACCCAGTCGCTGTCTCCCGCGCCGAGGGTGACCAGCACGTCGCCCGACTTCAGGCGGCGGCCCAAATCGGCGGCGGCGTCCGCGAGGGACGGGATGTAACGCGCGTCGGGGTGGCGCATGGCTTTCACGATGTCGTGCGCGCTGACCGCCGGATCGGGCGCTTCACGCGAACGGAAGATGTCCACCACGATCACGTGGTCGGCGTCGTTGAAGCTGGCGGCGAAATCCGCCAGCAGGGCGCGGGTGCGCGAGAACGTGTGGGGCTGAAACATGACCCACAGCGGCCGCCCCGCGAAACGGCGTTTAGCCGCCGCCAGGGTGGCGCGGATCTCCGTCGGATGGTGGGCGTAGTCGTTCACCCACGTGACCCCTCCGGTCTGCCCGAGCATCTCGAAGCGCCGCCCGACGCCGCGGAAGGTTGCGAGCGCTTCCCAGGCCGCCTCCCCCGGAACGCCGAGGACCCGCGCGGCCGCGAGCACGGCCAGGGCGTTGGCGGCGTTGTGGCGACCGGGGAGGCGGATCCGGTAGGTGGGTCCGGGGGCGCCGCGCAGGCG
>DAOTXG010000398.1:0-4414 GCA_034435515.1 Anaerolineales bacterium | reverse complement strand
CGGTGCTCACCGTCACGTACAACAAGCTCGCGCATCCCAGCCCCGCGCCGAAGCGGTATTCGCCCAGCGCCGCCGCATTCGCATCGTTGTCCACGCTCACTGGCGCGCCGAAGCGTTTTTGCAATTCGTCGCGCAGAGGATAATTTTCCCAGCCGGGGACATGGTGCGACAGGCGCACGCGGCCGCTCTCAAAATCCACCGGGCCGCCGAAACTCACGCCGACGGCGGCCAACTCCGCGCCCTGAGCCGCGAAGCGAGTCGAAGGGCGCGCGGCGAGCAGTTCACGTGCGAGGCCAAGCATGATCTCCAAATCAGTTTGGGCATTTGAATGAAGGGGAGCGGATTTTCTGCGCCGGGCCAGCCATTGGCGCTCGCCCGCGCAGGCCAGGGCCGCCGCGTGTTTGGCGCCGCCGAAGTCGAGAGCCAGGAGGAGTTGTTCAGCCACGAATTAGCGAATGCGGGAGCGTTGCCAACGACTTGTGCTTGACAGGCAAGCAATTGTAAACTGAGGCCGTCAGAATTCACACCCGCGGAGGCTCGCATGTCCATTGCCGAAGCCGCCTTGTACGATGGTCTCGCCAAGCACCTGCTTGACCGCTGGAACGGGCAAGCCGCCCAATTCAATGAGACTCCTTTTTCAAACTGCGTTCAAAGTCCGGCCCGGCGAAGGCC
Source organism: Anaerolineales bacterium (assembly GCA_034435515.1). Lineage (GTDB taxonomy): Bacteria > Chloroflexota > Anaerolineae > Anaerolineales > UBA6663 > DATDRS01. The sequence continues at coordinate 3,742 of DAOTXG010000398.1, read as the reverse complement.
GGATGGTTGCACTGCTCATCGGCCTGATGCTTTGCGCCTCGGCCGGGAGCAGCATCGGCAGCGCGAGCATTGACGCGCTCTTCTTCGCCCGCTTTGGCACTAAATTTCTCCCCCATATGTACGTGGCCCTCGGCGTGGTCACGTTTATCAACCTCATGGCCGTCACCGCGCTGCTGGGGCGGGTGCGCCGCGAGCGGCTGTACGTGCTGTTGCCGCTCGTGCTCGCGCTCGTGCTCGTGGGCGAACGGCTGGTGGTCGCGCTCGAACTGCGCTGGTTCTACCCCGTGTTGTGGCTGGGCAAAGATGTCATGAACGCGCTGCAAGGCCTCGTCGCGTGGGGATTGGCCGGGGCGATCTGCGATACGCGGCAGGCCAAGCGGCTGTTCCCGCTCTTCACCGCCGGTTCGATCCTGGGACTGGTCGTCGGCGCGTCGAGCACGCCTGTGCTGGTGAACGCCCTGCACTCTGAGAATATGCTGCTCGTGTGGGCCGGCGCGCTGGGGGTCGCGTTCGCGTTCGCTTGGGCGCTCATGGGCCGCGCCAAAGGTGAAACGCGCGCCCCGGGGCGCGTTGGCCGCCGCACCGCGCGTCAACGGCCCCCAAGTTTCGTCGCCGAAATGCAGCAGGGCTATCGCGTGGTCCGGGGATCGCCGCTGCTGGTGTGGATTTCGGTCTCGGCCGTTCTCTTCTCGGTATTGTGGTTCTCGCTCCTCCTGCCGTTCTCGCGCGCTGCGGCGCAACAATTCCCGGACGCCGACGCGCTCGCCGGGTTCTTCGCCGCCTTCCAGAGCCTCTACACGCTCGTCGCGTTTCTCCTGTCGCTCTTCCTCGCCAACCGGTTGTTTGCGCGCTTCGGCCTCATCAACATGCTGTTGGTGTTTCCCGTTATTTATCTGTTCGGCTTCGGCAGCCTGGTTTTTGTCCCCGCCTTCAACGTGCTCGTCGCCGTGCGCTTCGTCAAATTGATCTGGGCCCAGGGGGTGGCCGAGACCGTGTGGAATGCGGCTTTTAACGTCATCCTGCTGGAGCGGCGCGATCAGGCGCGCGCGTTCATCAACGGCGTCCCCGGCCAGGCGGGCATTGTCATCGCCGGATTGATCCTCGTCATCGGCGAACAGACCCTTCAACCGCAGCAGTTATTCTGGATCGGCCTCGTCGCGGCGGCGCTCACGACCTTCGTGATCTGGCAGGCCAGGCAGGCCTACAATGGCGCGTTGGTTGAGGCCCTGCGGGCCGGGCAGCCGCACGTGTTCTTCAGCGAAGAAGAACCGTTCGGCGGATTCCAGCGGGATGCGGCGGCAGTCTCGGCGGCGATCAGCGGCCTGGCGCATCCCGATCCCGTCATCCGGCGCATCTCGGCGGACATCCTCGGCAACGTCTCTGCGCCCCAGGCGGTGGACGCGCTCGTGAATGTGCTCGACGACTCGGAGGCGCACGTGCGCGCCGCCGTGCTGCGCGGATTGGCGCGCACCCGCGCGTCGGCGGCTCTGCTCGAAGTGGCTGCGTGCCTGCAAGACCCGGAGCCGGAAGTCCGCGCCCAGGCGGTGAACGCGCTCTCCCAGCTCGCCACTTATCCGCGCCGGATGATCGTCCACCTTCGCCCCCTGTTAAACGATCCCGATCCCTTTGTCCGCTCGCGCACTGCCGTCGCGTTGTTGCGAACCGGATCGTACCGCGAAGCGCGCGAGTTGCTGCGGCACATGGCCGTGTTGGGCGCAGTGGAAGAGCAGGTACAGGCCTTGGACGCGCTCGGCGAGGTGGGAGACACGGAGGCGTTCGAACTGGTCGCGATGGAGCTGGGCGACGAGCACGCCCCCGCCTCTGTGCGCCGGGCGGCGGCCTCCGCGCTCGCCTGTTTCGGCCTCAACCCTGACCGTTCGATGGAACTGTTGATTGAAGCGCTCGCCGACCACGACCGTTCCGTGCGCGCTGCGGCGGCGAAGGCGCTTGGCAAATTCGGCCCGCCTGCGCTCGACCGCACAGTGGCTGCGCTCTCCCGCCTGGAGTTGGAATCCGGCGCGCTCTCGGCGCTCGAATATCTGCCGGTCGAGCGGGCCGCGCCCGCGCTGAGGGCCTATGCGCGCGAGCAGGTTTCGCACGCGCTGGGTTATCAGGCCCTCTACGGCCGCCTTGTGAAAGACGGCGACGACCGCGCGCGCCTCCTGTCTGACTCGCTCTGGGACAACGCCATGCGCCACGCGACGCGTGCACTGCGAGCGGTCAGGCTGCTCGGCGACCAGGCTGCGATTGCGCTCGCCATCGAAAACCTGCGGAGCCGTGACACCGCTCAACGCGCGAACGCCTTGGAGACGTTGGAGGCCATGGGCGAGGCCGAAATCGTCCGGCCGCTATTGAGGATTTGGGAGACGGCGGAAGCCGCGCCAACCGCGCCCGATAGCACCCTGCAGCAGGTATTGCAGGATGCGGATGCATGGCTACGCGCGTGCGCCGCCCTCGCCGCCCAGGGCCTCGACGACTCCGAAGTCCGCCGCACGTTGACGCGCCTCGCCCAATCCGACCCTGACACGGTGGTGCGCGAAACCGCTGCCGCCGCGCTTGAAGGAGCCAGCCCCATGGAAACTCTCGCCACGTTGTCGCTGATGGAAAAGATTCTGTTCCTGCGCCGCGTGCCCCTCTTCGCCGACCTATCACCCCCCGACCTCAAACAGGTGGCCGCGATTGCGAGCGAGCGCGTATGCCCGGACGGCGAGACCATTGCGGTGCAGGGCGAGCCGGGCGACGAGATGTACATCATCATCTCTGGCCAGGTGCAGGTGTTGACCGGCGCCGAGTCGGGGGTAGAAGTGGCGCGGCGCAAGTCGGGTGAATATGTGGGCGAGATGGCGATCATCAGCCAGGAGCCGCGCATGGCGTCGCTCGTCGCCGCGGGTGACGTGCGGATGCTGTGCATTGCCCAGAAGCAATTTGAGAGTCTGCTGCGCGAGCGCCCGGAGATCAGCCTGGTCGTGATGCGGGTGCTGTGCGCGCGGTTGAGGGAACAGGCAAAAGTTTTGATGCCGATGAGTGTCGCAACTTGAGCGGGGTGTTCGAGATACGTATTCACCAGGAGTCTCTTGTGGCCAAACCTGTCATTCTCACGGTTGACGACGACCCGATGGTGCTGAACGCCGTCGAGCGCGACCTGCGGAAGAAGTACGGGCAGGACTATCGCCTGATGAAAGTCAATTCGGGCAGCGCGGCGCTCGGGGCGCTGAAAGAATTGCAGAAGCGCGGTGAGACGGCGGCCCTGTTCCTCGCCGACCAGCGCATGCCGCAGATGACGGGCGTGCAATTCCTGGAACAGGCGCGCGCCTTGTTCCCCGAGGCCAAAAGGGTCCTGCTCACCGCCTACGCCGACACCGAGGCGGCCATTTACGCCATTAACCAGGTGGACCTGGACCACTACTTGATGAAGCCGTGGGACCCGCCGGAGGAGCGCCTCTACCCCGTCCTCGACGAACTGCTCGAGGACTGGAAAGCCCACGCCCGCCTGCCCTTCGAGGGCATCCGCATCGCCGGGACGCTGTGGTCGCTTCCGACTCACCAGGTCAAAGACTTCCTCGTCCGCCACCAACTCCCCTATCAATATCTCGACGTCGAGAGTGATGCACAAGCCAGGGCGCTCGTCGAGGCGCACAATCAGGGGCTGCTCCGCATTCCCACGCTCTTCTTCCCCGATGGCTCGACGCTCGTCGAGCCGACGCTGCAACAGGTCGCCGAGAAAGCCGGGCTGCCGACCGAA
>DAOTXG010000397.1:0-5429 GCA_034435515.1 Anaerolineales bacterium | reverse complement strand
GTGCGCGGCGTGGGCTACGTGCTCCGCGAGGAATAACCCGGCGGGCTCTCTCACGGGTCATTCACTCCGCTTTCATCCGGCGTTCAGCCCGCGCCGCGATACTGAACCTCAGGCCGGGGGGCGCTCACAGGCGCGCACGGCCTGAGGTTTGACATTCACCCTTCCTCTGTGACGCTCCGCCTGCGCCTGACGCTCTGGTATTCCACCGTCCTCGCCCTGATCATCTTCTTGTTCGGGAGCGCCGTCTACGTCATCCTGGCGGCCAGCCTCACCCGGCAGCTCGACCTCACGCTCACCGAGACGGCGAACGAAATTATCCGCGCCAGCAGCGTCAGCCGGGTGCTGAACCTGCAAATTCTCAACATCCCCGCGCTGGAGCGATTCGGCAGTTCCAGCCTCTACGTGCAGGTGTGGCAGACTGATGGCCGCCTGTTTACGCAGTCCAGGAACTTAGGCGCCTATTCCCGTCCGCTCGACCCGCGCGCCCTGGCCGACGGCCAGACGCGCTGGCGCGACGTGCTCGTCGAGGGCGAGCATCTGCGCGTTCACACGGCGGCGATGACGACGATGGAAGGCAGGGCGCTGGGCTATTTACAAGTGGCCGCCTCGCTGCGCCCCATGGACACGGCGAAAAGCATCCTGCTGATCGTCCTCCTGAGCGGCGGCGCCGGGGCTGTCCTGCTGGCGGCGCTCGTCGGCTGGTTCTCCGCCCGGCGGGCGCTGGCCCCGCTCGACACGATCACCAAGACGGCGCTGCAAATCACACGGGCGGACGACCTCTCGCGCCGCATTCCGCTGCCTGAAGCGCGCCCCGACGACGAGGTCGGGCGGCTGGGCATGGCGTTCAACGAGTCGCTCGAGCGGCTGGAGAAGTTGTTCAACGCGCAGCGCCGCTTCCTGGCCGATGTCTCACACGAACTGCGCACGCCGCTGACGGCCATCCGGGGCAACGTGGACCTGATGCGCCGTATGAAGGAAGCCGACCCGACTTCGCTGGACGCGATCCAGTCGGAGGCTGAGCGGATGAGCCGCCTGGTCGGCGATCTGCTCCTGCTGGCGCAGGCCGATTCCGGCAACCTGCCGCTGGCGCGCCATGCCGTCGAACTGGACACGCTTTTGCTGGAGGTGTGCAGCGAGGTGCAGGTGCTCGCCAGCGGCGTGGCGGTGGCTATCGGCGAGATTGACCAGGCGGTGGTCGTCGGCGATCGCGACCGGCTCAAGCAGGTGATTTTGAATCTGGTGAGCAACGCGCTGAAGTTCACGCCCGACGGCGGGCGGGTGACGCTGGGCCTGGCGCGTGTCGCGGGCGATTGGGCGCGCCTCACCGTCACCGATACGGGCATCGGCATTCCGTCGCAGGAACTCCCCCATATCTTTGAGCGTTTTTACCGCGTAGACAAGGCCCGCTCCCGAACGCTGGGCGGCGCCGGGTTGGGGTTGTCCATCGCGCAGCGCATCGTCCACATACATGGCGGCCGGATCGAGGCGGCCTCGGAAGGCGTGCCGGGCCGCGGCTCGACTTTCAGCGTCTGGCTGCCGCTGGCATCGCGCCAGGCCCCAACTGCGCCTGCGGGGGAGACGTTCCACCGGAACGTCTCTACTTAATTCCTAACTCCTCGGCTGCGCGGTCGCAGAGGCTGGCGCCCCCGGCCGCCAGCCACTCCTGCAGCCGTGCGCTGGTCGTCTGCCCGCCGATGGCGTCCTCGTAAATCCCTGTGCCCCAGTAAAAATAGCGCCGCGTCTCGGCCGGCCAGAGCGAGTCGTCACGGCCAATCATGCCGTGCCCGCCGTTGTAGCCGGCGAGGGCCAGGCCCGCATTGCCTCCGGCTCGTTCCAGCCCCAGGGCCAAATAGGCCATGCCGCGTGCGGCGTTCGTGTCCGGGTCCTGCATGTCATCTTCGGCCGAGAAATGCCAGGGCATCACCTGGAACAGGCCCTGGGCGCCGGAGCGCGAGACGGCGCTTGGCAGACCGCAAGATTCAATCTGCATCACAGTCGCGACCAGGTTTGGGTCGAGCTGGTGGGCGTCGGCCCACTCGACGATTTTAGCCGACCAATACTGAACTTCTGGTGTGAAGATGGGGGAAAGCGATTGAGCCGCCCCAGCCTGTTCAGCCTTCGGCGCGGCCTGTCCGAAAAGATTTCTGGCCGTCCCCTCCGTGGCGCTCACCAGATACCACCCCATGAGGACGGCGAAAATGAAAATCTCGATAGGGATGAGGCGGACAATCCAACGTTGTGACATAGACGTTACCCTTAAACCGGCCCTTCCACTCTACACTAGAACCTCTATCTCACCAATCCTACTGCAAAAAACCTCCCGCTGGAAATATGTCCAGCGGGAGGTTCCACAAACTACAGAAGAGGAAGTTCACTGACCCGCTTTAGTTGCGATCGCGGCCCGAGGCTTCGGAGGCCCGCTGGACGGTGGGGCGATAACCGGTCGTCGCGCTGGAGGTATAAGCCGGGTTAGCCGAGGGCTTGGGGGCCGGGCGCACGACCGGGGGAGGAGGGACCGCCGGGCGCATGGCGGCCGCCGGGACGGGGCGGGCTGAAGCGCCGGCCGCCGGGCGGTAACGCTGATCGTATTCGTCCTCCTCGTCGTCGTCGCCGAGCGTGTACGTCGGTCGGCTCATGGTCTTAGGCGCGGGTCGGGCGGCCATCGCCGGGGCCGGGCGGGAGACGGTCGCGGACGGGCGCGCCCATTCGGACTCGTAGCGGCGCAGAGTCGTTTCGGCCTGGGAGAACAGACGCTCGCCGGCGATGGAGAAGGTCCCGATCATCAGGATGCGGATGAGCCAGACCAGCAGGGCGACGAAGACCGGCACGATGGCCAGGAGTTGGTCGTGGGTGAGAATCTGATTGCCCAGGGAGCGGTGGTTGAGCAGGGCGATGGAGACGCCCCACCAGGTGAGCGTGGCGTTCATCGTCGCGGCCAGGAACCACGCCCCCAGCAGGTACCAGACTTCCAGGCGCTCATCGCGGCCCTTCTCCGGCGTGAACAGTCGAGCGATCCCGGCGAAGTCCATCCCGCAGAAGGCAATCGAGAGGATCATCGCCCACCGCAGGCCCGCGAAGCGCATATCCCCCAGCAAATCGCTCAGGGCGAAGTCGGTGGTCGTGTAGTTGAATAGCTCAAAGGCCAACAGCGCGGCGAGCATAATTGAGCCGAAAAGCATGCCGCGCGTGATCTTGTAGCCTTTGAAAATCTGGACAATCCTCTTCCATAAAGCGTAACTTGGGCGGTTGGCACTGGTATACATAAGAGTCTCCTTGCCAGACTGGTTCCACAGCCGGCCAGCCGGTACAAACCTTGCACTGATAATAGTACAAATGTTCTAATTTGTCAAGAACTTTTGTTCTATTTTTTTGAGAATCTATCCGTTTTCTAATGAGGTTTGCCGCAGGCCCTTCAGTTCCTTCAGTTCCTTAGGTTTCCTCAGTTCCCTCAGCGCGCCAGCCCCGCCCCTACAGACGAGGCAAATCCAGCAAAAGGACCTCCAGCGCGAGGCGGGTATTGACGTTTTTCTCCAGCAGTTCGCCAGTGCGGCGGATGGCGCTGAGGGCCTGGTGGGCGGCGGCGGCGGGGATGGATTGGGCGAGGGCTTGAATCTGACCAACGCGGTCCAGATTGGTCAGCGGGACGGCGGTGGAGGCTGAGGCCAGCAGGACATCGCGCCAAAAGGTGATCCAGAGGTCGAGCGTGTCCTGGATGCGGTCGAGGCTGCCTTCACGCGCCAGCCGCTCGGCAAAGGCGAAGCGGTCTACGCGGGAGGCGCGGAGCAGCGCCGCGAGATCGTCGAGTTTTTGAGCGCGCGCCTCCAGGGCAGTTTCGTCCTGGCTCATGCGGACGGCCCATCCCAGCCGGCCGCCAGAGAGATGGGCGAGCAATTCCGCGCGTTCGGCGGGGATCATGAAGCGGGTGATGAGCGCATCCTGCACGGCAGCGAGGGGCAGGGGGCGGAGGGCGAGCACTTCGCAGCGGGAGACGATCGTGGGCAGGAGACCGTCTGCACTCTCGGCGGTGAGCAGGATGACGACGTTGGCCGGGGGTTCTTCGAGCGTCTTGAGGAAGGCGTTCATCGCCGCGTCGTTGGCGGCGTCGAACTGAAGGAGCCGGGCCACCCGCCGTCTGGCTTCGAGCGGGCGGAGCGAAAGGTCGTAAATCAGTTGGCGCACCGGCTCGATTTTGATCTTCTCCGCCCGCACGCGCTTGCCGCTCTCGACGGGAGCGACGGTGAGCAGGTCAGGGTGCGCGCTTTTGGCGGCCAGGGTGCAATTGCGGCATTGGTTGCAAGGTGGCTCGGCAGCGGAGCAAAGCAGGGCGCGAGCGAACTCGGCGGCGAGCGTGCGCTTGCCTATGCCCTCCGGACCCGTGAAGAGATAAGCGTGCCGCAGGCGGTCATGTGCCAGGTCGCGTTGAAGCATGGTCACGGCCCACTCGTGGCCGATAATGTCCCAGGGCATAAGAGTATTATAGACGAATGTAGGGATGACAAAAGTCTGAGAGGTGGAATCGACCACTGAGCGCTCGGCCTCGCCCTCCAACCCCTGGAGAGTCTCCAACGTGGCGAAAAGCGGCCTTATAACATATCTACCGTATCTGCGGGTTTTGCTGCACTTGCCAAAATGCGGTTCTGAGGGAAGATATTGCCAACCACTGTATGCAGGAGGCATCCCATGAAGGGCTTGACGGACTATCTCACCGAACAATCTTGGGAAGACACCTTGATTGCCACCTACGTTTTGGTGGCCGAGCGGTTGGAAGCCGCAGCCCGACTTGCCAAGTTTGTTCGCTAGCGGGGGCCGGAGCCGGCCTACGATGATGCCCAGATCCTCACCATCGCCTTGGCCGCCGATTACTGGTTCGAGGGCGATGAAGAAAAGACGCTGCATTTTCTTCGGCAATATCACCCGACGCTATGGTCGAATGGCATTCCGGACACGGCCCGGTTCAACGTCCGCCGCCGCGAACTGTGGCCGGTGATTGAAGCCTTGCGGCGGGGCTTGCGGGATGAATGGCGTCGCCAGCACCCCCTGCCGCCCACCGAGGCCGGCGACCCGGCGTTGGCAGCCAGGATTCGCTTGGTGGATAGTGCTCCGGTCGTGTTGGCTCGCGCGGCGGACGGGGATGCCAACGGCAGCGTGCGCTGCGACATCGGCGCGTTTGAGTTAGGCGCGACCCAGGCGGTGACCATCACCTACCTGTACGACGAGTTGTATCGGCTGACGCGGGCCACGTACAGCACCGGGCTGGTGTACACCTACACGTATGATGCGGTGGGCAACCGGCGGACGCAGGCCTACCTGACCGAGACGCACGTGTACACCTACGATGTGGCCAACCGGCTGGTGAGCGTGGACGGTCTGACACACGTCTGGGACAACAATGGGAACTTGCTGAGCGGGGGCGGGTACACCTACACGTA
>DAOTXG010000396.1:0-6158 GCA_034435515.1 Anaerolineales bacterium | reverse complement strand
ATTGGCGATGGGCGATACGCCATACGCCATATGCGATAAGCCATAAGCGATAGGCAATACGCAATACGTCATACGCAATACGCCGCCTATCCGCCCGCGACCGTTCCGATGAGGTACAGCGCCGGATAAAAGAAAATCCACACCACGTCCACGAAGTGCCAGTAGTTGGCGCAGGCTTCCACCGCCCAGTGCTTTTCGGCAGAGTACAGCCCCCTGCGGCCATTGTTGAGGACGATGCCCAGGAACAACACGCCCGTGAGCACGTGGAAGGCGTGCATGCCGGTCATCATGAAGAACACCGCGCCGGCTGCGCCGGACGAAGCGGTGAGGCCCTCGCGGGCGGCGGTCGGCCATTCGACGCCGACCACCCCGCCCAGGAAGGCCAGGCCGAGGAGCAGCGTGATGAGCGTGAAGATCAGGAAGTTCTTCCGGTCGCCGTGCGCGATGGAGACCTCGGCCCGGTTCATGCAGAAACTGCTGAGGAGCAGGACGGAGGTGACGAGCAGCCCGAGCGCCTGGTCAAGGTGGGGCCGGTGATTGCCCAGCAGGTAGAAGCGCGTGACGAACAGCCCGATGAACACGAACGAATCGGACAGGATGAACAACCACAAGCCCAGGCGGTTGCTGGCAATCTTGTAACGATAATCGGCGTGGCGCGCCGTCGCAGCCGTTGCAGCCGTCATCAATGACCTCCCTCGTCCGAACCGAGCCGGCCGATGTGCATGTAGTATTGCAGGACCAGGCTGGCCTTGAGCAGGGCGAGGGCAAACAGCGCGCTCCATGCCTGCGTCGCCACGGCGATCCAAAACTCCGCGCCGGTCAAGACCGCCAGCAGGATGAAGACGATCACCCCGCGGGCGAGTTCAGTTTCTTTCTTCATAAACAGTCTCCCTGCTCCCCTGCTCCCCCGCTCCTCTGCCGGGCGGCAAGGGAGCAGGGGGCGGGGGAGAAAATTCAGTCTCCCGCGCTGGCCGGGTGCATGTTCACGTACACCGAGCCGGGCAGGCCGTAATCGTAAGGCTCGCCGACGACCTCGAAGGGCCGGTCGTAATTGTGCGCCGGGGCGGGCGAGGGGATGTGCCACTCGGGCGACCGCGAGCGCCACAGGTTCCCGACGGCGGCCTCGCCCCGCCGCGCGCTCCAGATCAGGTTGATCACGAAGATCAGCACCGAGAGCGCGATCAGGTAGGCGGCGATCGTGATGACGAGGTGGATGTTGTCGAACCCGAGCGCCGGATCGTAGTCGGCGATGCGGCGGCGCATGCCGTGCAGGCCCACGTAGAACATCCCGAACGTCACGACCCAGAACGAGGGCGTCATCAGCCAGAAGTGCAGCTTGCCCAGCGTTTCGTTCAGGCGGCGGCCCGTGATCTTCGGATACCAATAGTAGATGGCGGCGAAGAACGGGAAGACGAACCCGCCGAACATGGTGTTGTGGAAGTGGCCGACGACCCAGTAGGTGTCGTGCAGATGCAGGTCGGTGGAGACCGTGCCGTTGGGCGGCCCGGTCAACCCGCCGAACAGGAACACGATAATCGCCCCCAGGGTGAAGAGCATCGGCGTGGGGAACTCTAGTTTGCCGCGCCAGAGCGTGCCCAGCCAGCTGAAGAATTTAACGCCCGTCGGCACGGCCACCAGCAGGGTGCTGTACATGAAGGGCACGCGCAGGTACTCCTCCATGCCGGAGGTGAACATGTGGTGCGCCCACACCAGGAAGCCCACGCCGGCGATGCCCAGCGACGACATGGCGATCCAGCGGTAGCCAAACAGCGGCTTGCGGGCGAAGACGGGCAGGAGCTCGCTGATGATGCCCAGCCCCGGCAGGATGAACACGTACACCGCCGGGTGCGAGTAGAACCAGAACAGGTGCTGGAACAGGATCGGGTTGCCGCCCTTGTCCGGGTCGAAGAAGCCCATGCCAAACAGTCGCTGGAACGACACCATCTGGAACGACAGGCCGATGAACTGCGTGGCCGTGAGCTGGATGAGCGCCGTGGCAAAGGCCGCCCACACGAAGATGGGCATGCGCCAGAAGGTCATGCCGCGGGCGCGCATCCGCAGCACGGTGACGATCAGGTTGAGCGAGCCGAAGATGGACGACAGGCCGATGAGGTACACGCCCCAGAAGAACATCTGCACGCCGAGCGGCGCGCGCGCGCTCAACGGCGGGTAGCCCGTCCAGCCGGTGTCGAAACCGCCGAGGAACAGGCTGCTGACGACGAGCAGCCCGCCCGGCACGTTGATCCAGTACGAGAAGGCGTTGAGGCGCGGGAAGGCCATGTCCTGCGCGCCGATCATCAGCGGCACCAGGTAGTTCGTCATCGCGCCGACGCCGAGCAGGATGGCGGCGATCATCACGATGCCGTGCAGCCCGATGAGCGTGTTGAACAGGTCTGCGCCGTCAATGCCGAAGATGGTCTTGAGCGCCGTGGCGTTGAGAACCGTCAGGCCGGATTGCGCCAGTTCGGCGCGGAAGGTGAGCGCGAAGGTCCCGGCGAGCAGGAAGAGGATCACCGACGTCATCCCGTACTGGATGCCGATGATCTTGTGGTCGAGCGAGACGTTGAGCAGTTTTTCCCAACCCGCGTGGCTGTCGCCGTGGTGCTCGGGCGTCTCGATGCCCGCCGCCCACTTGAGCCAGTCGCTCACCACGCCGACGCCGAGCATGAAACACACGGCTCCAAAGATCGCGCCGAAGACGACGGCCGGCTCGAAGTTCGTGTCGCCGACGGTCCAGGAAACCGGCAGGCGCATGAGCAGCCGGATGCCATTCACGATCCCGATGCCCACCGCCGTGCCGACGATTTGGGCTAACAGCCCCCGGACCAGTCCGGTTTGAAAGATCTTCATGCAAGTCCTCCTTGTCGCTTATGGCGTACCGCATATCGCGTATTGCGTATTACGTATTGCGTATCGCATTCGCATATCTCAGTTTCATTACAGGGGTTGGCAATGACCAATCTGCGATAAGCGATATGCTATAGGCGATACGCGATACGCAATACGCCACGCGCTATTTCAGCGTCTTGATATACTCGATCAAATCCGCTATTTGTTCTTCGCTCATCCGCTGGCCGAAATCCGGCGGCATGACGCCGGGGGAGAAGCCCTGGACGATTTGGGCGTTCGGGTCAACGATGGACTGGGTCAGATAAGCGTCGTCCACAGTCACGGTCGTCCCGTCGGCCAGCGCTTCCTGCTTGCCATACAGCCCCTTCCACGTCGGCCCGACGAGCGGGCTGCCGTCGACCGAGTGGCACGCGACGCAGGCGAATTGCGCGGCCCACTTCTGGCCGCGCTCCACCGGGTCGGCGGAGACCTGCGACTCTTGCGCGATCCAGGCGTCAAAGGCCGCCGGCTCCTCCACGATGACCAGGCTTTCCATGTAGGCGTGTTGACGCCCGCACAGCTCGGCGCAGCGCACTTTGTAAGCGCCGACCCGCGTCGGGGTGACGCGCAGTTCCTTGACCAGTTCGCCGCCGGGGAGCGCGTCTTGCTTCACGCGGAACTCCGGCACCCAGAACGAGTGAATCACGTCGGTCGAGGTCAACTTGAGCAGCACTTGCCGGTTGGCCGGCAGGTGCAAGTCGGTGGAGGTCACGCCGGAGTCAGGATATTCAAAGGCCCACGACCACTGCGAGGCGGTGACGTTGACGACCAGCGCGTTCGGGTCCTGGCGGCGGGTGTCGGCCAGCGCCTGCGCGCCGACATAGGCGAAGTAAAGCACAGCAGCCAGCGGGAAGATCGTCCAGGCGATCTCCAACCCGGTGTGGCCCTCGAAATGGTCGCCGTCGCCCGTCTCGCCTGGTTTGCGCCGGAAGACGACGACGCTGTAGAGCAGGAAGACGACGACCAGCGCGAACAGGAACGAGATGGCTTTGAAGTGCTGATCGAAAAGATTGTCAATGGCCACGGCCTGCTGGCTGGCCTGCACGGGCAGCAGGCCGACCAGGTCGAGCACGACGCTGACCACAACCGTCGTGATCGCAATGAGCACGCCCACAATTACCAGATGCCGCCGGTTGGATCGGTCGGGGGCGGCCTGGGGCGCCTCGGGGGTGTGATGGATCATAGCGGTGATTCCTCCCAGCCATTCTTCGACTTGTGACACGGCCAAACTACGCCGATCGTAGACGACGGCCGGCCCGGTTTCTTTAAGTGAGACGAGCACGACCCGCAGCGGGCTGGCCCCCTCGACGAACCGCGCCAGGAATTCTTCGCGGTTGACGGCTTTGTCGTCGTGATCCACGATGACGATGTCCGGCTTGAGCGACGCCAGCGCGGCGAGGGCTTCGTCGGTCGTCGTCGCCATGCCGACGACCTCGACGTTGGGGGCCTGGCGCTCTTGCAGCAGGCTGCGCAGCCCTGCGCCAAACAGGGGATGGCTCGAAACAATCAGGACACGCTGGCGGCGGGGCGAGGCCATGTCCTAGAGTGTATTGAGAGCGGCGCTGTTGTCTATCGCCCGGCGCGGGTGAATTGTGGAGGACTGGCGAGGATGACAAAGAGTCACCCGATGGAGGCGGGGGAGGGGAAGCGGGGGTGCAGGGGAGCAGAGGTGCGAGGGGAGCAGGGGGGCAGAGACGTTCCGCCGGAACGTCTCTACATTAGTCGGTCAGCCAGCCGCTGGCGCGCGCCAGCGCGGCGGCTTCGCTGCGATTGGTGGTGCCGAGTTTTTCGAAGATGCGCGCGAGGTGCGTTTTGACGGTGTTCTCGGAGAGGCTCAAGCGGGCTGCGACCTCGCGATTGGTGAGGCCCTCGGCGACGAGGCGCAGGATTTCGGTCTCGCGGAAACTCAGGGGCGTGGTGGAGGCGGCTGAGGCCGCGTGCGTGACGTAGCGGAAGAGGCGCTCGACGAGCGCCGGGTCAATCACGGCCTCGCCCGCCGCCGCCCGGCGCAGACCGTCGTAAAGTTCCTCCGTCTCGGCGTTCTTGAGGAAATAGCCGCGCGCCCCGGCCCGGATCGCGCCAAGCAAATCCTCGTCGCTTTCCGAGACCGTCAGCATAATCACTGGCGTCTCCAGCGCGGCCTCGCGCAGTTGTTGCAGGGCCTCCACGCCGCCGCCGTTGGGCATGTGCACGTCCATCAGCACCACGTCGGGGCGGAGCGCACCCGTCAGCCGTACGGCCTCCGGGCCGTCGTTTGCTTCGCCCACCACCGTGAACTCGCCGGTCTCGTTGAGCAGGCTCACCAGCCCGCGGCGGAAGAGAGTGTGATCGTCGGCGATGAGGACGCGGATGGGCATGGGCGGATGGCGGATGGCAGATGGCGGATGGCAGATAGCAGATAGCGAATGGCAGATAGCAGATGGCAGATAGCGGATAGGCGATAAGCTATCAGCAACACGCCACGCGCAGCGGCCATCAGCCGGTTGGCAGTTCAACGCAGACCTGAGTGCCACGGCCGGGCGCGCTGGTCACGCTTAATTCTGCGCCCAGCAGGTCGGCCCGCTCGCGCATCAAGGCCAGGCCGTGATGGGAGGCCGGCGGATCGGCGGCGGGATTGAAGCCTTGCCCGTCATCCTGGATCAGCAGCCGCAGGCGGTCGTCCAGCGCCGTGAGGTTGAGCCAGACGCGGTCAGCCCGCGCGTGCCTGCGGATGTTCGTCAAGGATTCCTGGACGATGCGCAGCAGGTGAGCCTGCGCGGGCGCGGACAGCGGCGGTTCGGCTTCGGCGGCGACCTCGACGGCCAGGCCGCTCTGGCTTTCAAACGCGCTGGCCAGTTGGCGGAGCTGCGTGGCGAAGTCCGCTTGGGAGCGCGCGGCCAGCGGCAGGCGCAGTCCGTCAAGCGTGGCGCGCAGGTCAAGGTAGGCCTCGTCGGCGGTTCGGGCCAGCTCGTGTAGCGCGTTCTTGGCCCGGTCGGCCTGGCCGCTCTCCAGCCAGCGCGCGATCTGCCCGGCGTGCATTTTGAGGTAGCCGAGGGTCTGGGCCAGACCATCGTGCATCTCGCGCGCCAGCCGCCCGCGCTCGGCCAGGATGGCCTGATGTTCGAGCCGGGCGTAGAGCCGCGCATTTTCGGCCAGGAGCGCGGCCTGGCTGGCGATGGCCGAGACCAGCCGCATCTGCTGGCGCAGAAAGGCATCCTGGCGGCGGCTGCCGAGGACGATGACGCCGAGCGGGCCGGCGTCGGCCAGCATGGGAGCGCACAGGACCGAGG
>DAOTXG010000395.1:0-6095 GCA_034435515.1 Anaerolineales bacterium | reverse complement strand
GGCCTGCGGGTGGCCCCTTACTACGGATGTCAAATATTGCGACCCAGGAAGGACCAGGAAAACGTCGAGCAACCGCGGTTCTTCGAGGACTTGTTGTCCGCCATCGGCGCCACGCCCGTGGATTTCCCTCTCAAGCTTCGCTGCTGCGGCGGCGCCCTGATTATTACCAGCCGCCAGGCAGCGCTGAGTATGGTGCGTAATCTGCTCCAGAGCGCGATCAGTTCTGGCGCGGTGGTCATTGCGACGGCCTGCCCTCTGTGCCAGATCAATCTGGAATGTTATCAGAATCAGGTCAACCGGGAGTTCGGCACGGCGTTGTCCATTCCCATTCTGTACTTCACGCAGCTGGTCGGGTTGGCTTTGGGCATTGCGCCCGAAAGCCTGGGCATCGGGAAAGAATTAGTTTTGCCCACGCCGATATTCGCCTGCGTGAGGAGGTGACCAATGACAGAAAAGATCGGGGTGTACGTCTGCCACTGCGGCACGAACATCGCGGGTGTCGTGGATGTCGCTGAGGTCGCCCAGTGGGCGGCGGGGCGGCTGAAAGCACGCGGCGTGGTGATCGCTCGCGATTACAAATTCATGTGCTCCAGCCTGGGCCAGGAGTTGATCGAGAATGACATCCGCGAACTGGGTCTGACCCGCGTGGTGGTCGCCGCCTGTTCTCCCCACTTACACGAGCAGACCTTCCGCACGGCCTGCCAGCGCGCGGGCCTGAACCCGTACTTGTGCGAATTGGTCTCCATCCGCGAACAGTGCTCGTGGGTGCATACGGATAAAGTCGCTGCGACTGAGAAGTCGAAGGCGATCATCTCCGGCGGGGTGGAACGGGTGTTGCATCACGAACCGCTGGAACCCCTGCGGGTGCCGATTCACCCGGCTACCCTGGTGGTGGGAGGCGGTATTGCCGGGATTCAGGCGGCGTTGGAGATCGCCGACAGCGGTTTCCCCGTTTATTTAGTGGAACGCGAGCCATCCATCGGCGGGCACATGGCCCAGTTCGACAAGACGTTCCCCACCCTGGACTGCGCGGCCTGCATCCTCACGCCTAAGATGTTCTCAGTCGGTTCCCATCCGAATATCACATTGCTTTCCTGGAGCGAGGTGACGGGCGTGGATGGCTACGTGGGCAACTTCACCGTGACCGTGCGCAAGAAGGCTCGCTACGTGAACACGGACCTGTGCACGGCCTGCGGCATCTGCGAGCAGAAGTGCCCCAAGAAAGTGGTGGACGACGTCTTTGAGGCAGGCCTGGCTTCCCGCAAGGCCATCTATACCCCATTCGCACAGGCCGTGCCCAAGTACCCGGTGATTGACGCGCCGAATTGCACCTACTTCCTGAAAGGTACCTGCCGCGCTTGCGAAAAGTTCTGCCCGACCGGCGCGATTGATTTCAACCAGAAAGACGAGACGATCACGCTCCAGGCAGGCAACATTATCCTGGCGACTGGCTACGACCTGTTTGATCCCCGGCGCATCCCGCAATATGGCTATGGGCGGCTGGCCAACGTGTTCACGAGCCTGGAGTTCGAGCGCATGTGCAACGCCGCCGGGCCAACCAATGGCAGCATTGTGCTGCGGGACAGAAAGACGGCGCCCCAAGTAGTCGGGATCGTCCACTGCGTGGGCAGCCGGGACAAGAATTACAACAGCTACTGCTCGGCCATTTGCTGCATGCAGAGCCTCAAGTTCGCCCATCTGGTGCGGGAACGCACGGGGGCGGAGGTCTACAATTTCTACATTGACATCCGCACGCCGGGCAAAGGTTACGACGAATTCTACGAGCGTGTGCTGGAGGAAGGCACGCACTTCGTGCGCGGCAAGGTGGCCGAGGTGAGCGAGTTCGCGCGCCTGCCGGGTGAAGAAGGCAAACTGATTATTCAAGTTGAGGACACGCTGATCGGCAAGCAGCGGCGTATTCCGGTGGATATGGTTATTCTCTCCGCCGGCCTGCAGTCGCGCCGGGACGCTAAAGAAGTGGCGAAACTGTTCGGCATCTCGTGCAGCGCCGACAACTGGTATATCGAAAGGCACCCGAAACTCGACCCGGTGGCGACGATGACCGAGGGCATCTTTATCGCCGGGTGTGTGCAGGGGCCGAAGGACATTCCCGCCAGTGTGGCCCAGGGAGCGGCGGCGGCGGCGCGCATCCTCGGCAAGATTCAGCAGAAGGAGATCGCGCTGGAGCCGATCCGCGCCAGCATCAATCAGGACAAATGCTCCGGCTGCCGTATTTGCAACAACCTGTGCCCGTTCAACGCCATTCTGTTCCACGAAGACCGGCTGGTCTCGGAAGTTAACCCGGCGCTGTGTCAGGGCTGCGGCACGTGCGTGGCGGCCTGCCCGGCCGGCGCTATCACCGGAACCGGTTTCAGCAACGAGCAAATCCTGTCGCAGATTGAGGGCTTGCTGATGCTGAACATTGGCGGCAATGGGCGCAGGATGGAAGTTCAGGAGGCTGTGCCAGCCTAATACGGAATACGCAATACGTAATACGCACCCTGTGTTCCGTCTGGCGTGGCGCGTAGGAGACAAACGATGACTGACCACGATCATTTCGAACCCGTCATTATCGGCTTCACCTGCAACTGGTGCAGTTACCGCGCAGCAGATTTAGCGGGCACGGCGCGGGTGAAGTATCCGCCCAACGTCCGGCTCATCCGGCTGATGTGCTCCGGGCGGCTTGACCCGACGTTTGTGCTCAAGGCCCTGGCGGGCGGCGCGGATGGCGTGCTCATCACCGGCTGCCATCCTGGCGAGTGCCACTACCTGGAGCAGAATTACAAGGCTCTGCGGCGCTATCTGCTCCTGCGGCGCATGCTGGTTCCGCTGGGCGTTGAGCCGCAGCGGGTGAAATTGGTGTGGGCGAGCGCCGCCGAGGGGGTAAAGCTGGCGCAAGAGATTACGCATTTTGTCGAAGAACTGCGCGCCTTGGGGCCGCTGAGGTGGCCTGACTATAGTCAACAGTTAGCAGTAAGCAGTGAACAGTCAGCATTGGACTGTTCACTGCTCACTGTTCACTCACGGCAGGAGGCAGCGGCATGAGCACCAACGGCGCAAAACCCAGGTTTGCCATGTACTGGGCCGCCTCGTGCGGCGGCTGTGAAATCGCCGTCCTCAATATCCACGAGAAAATACTGGACGTGGATGCGAACTTCGAGGTGGTTTTCTGGCCGGTGGCCATGGACGCGAAGTACAAAGACGTGGAGGCCATGCCGGACGGCTCAATCCTCCTGACGCTGTTCAACGGTGGGATTCGCAACAGCGAAAATGAAGCAATAGCGCATCTCCTGCGGCGCAAGTCCAAAATCCTGGTCGCCTTCGGCTCTTGCGCTTGCGAGGGTTGCATCCCGGGCCTGGCCAACCTCGTCCCCGCGCAGTCTATCTTTGATACGGCGTATCACACGGTCACGACCGACAATCCCGATGGTCTCCACCCGCAATTTAAGTGGGCGGCGCCCGAAGGCGTCACGCTCCATATCCCGGAGTTCTACCCGCTCTTGAGACCGCTCGAGGCGGTTGTCCCAGTAGATTACTTTATGCCCGGCTGTCCGCCTGAATCTCACCAGATTGCGGCGGTGATTGACCTGGTGATCCAGGTGCTGCAAGGCAAGGCGAATCTCCCGCCCCCGCGGTCGGTCATCGGGGTGGGGGGCTCGACCGTATGCGACGAATGCCCGCGCCAGCGCAACGTCAAGGCGATCAAGCGCTTCACGCGCATTCAGGAAATGGCGGCCGTTGACCCAACGCTCTGTCTGCTGGAGCAGGGGATCCCCTGCAATGGCCCGGCCACACGTAGCGGCTGCACGGCGCTGTGCCCGAAGGCGGGCGCGCAGTGCATCGGCTGCTACGGGCCGGCGGAGGGCGTCGTGGATTTCGGCGCGCGGCTGATGAGCGCGTTCGCCTCGGTGATTGACAGCAACGACCCGGCGGAGATCGAGCGCATCCTCGACACGCTGCCCGACCCGGCGGGGCAGTTCTACCGCTTTAGTCTGGCAAAGTCACTCTTGAAGGCGGCAAAGCCGGCGTGGAACGGCAGTAAACAGTGAACAGTGAACAGTGAACGGTGAACGGTGAACAGTAATCAGTGATCGCCTACTGATCACTGTTTACTGATAACTGGTCACTGTTTACTGATAACTGGAGGAATTATGCAGCGCATCACGATTGACCCCATCACCCGCCTCGAAGGGCACGGCAAGATCGAGATTTTGCTGGACGCCGAGGGCGAGGTCGCCAACACTTATTTCCAGATCCCCGAGTTGCGCGGGTTCGAGCGCTTCTGTGTGGGCCGCCCGGTGGAGGAAATGCCCCTGCTCACCAACCGCATCTGCGGCGTGTGCCCGGAGGCGCACCACATGGCCGCGGCCAAAGCCGGCGACGCCGTGTATCACGTTGACCCGCCGCCGGCGGCGAAGAAACTCCGCGAACTACTCTACAGCGCGTTCTACGTGACTGACCACGCCACGCACTTTTACGCCCTCGGCGGGCCGGACTTCGTGATGGGGCCGGACGCGCCGGTCGCCGAGCGCAACATCTTGGGCGTAATTCACAAGGTCGGTCTGGAGATCGGGGCCAAGGTCATCCAATGCCGCAAGTATGGGCACACTGTCGTCGAGATGATCGGCGGACGGAAAGTTCACCCGTGCACCTCCATTCCGGGCGGCCTGACGAAAGGGATAACGGAGGCGCAAAGACTTGAGATTGAGCAGATGGGCCGTTGGGCGGTCGAGTTCGCCCAGTTCAGCCTGAAACTCTTCGGCGACATCGTGCTCGGGGACAAGACCTACGTGGATCTGATCCTGGGCGACATTTACACGCACCGCACGTATTACATCGGCATGGTGGACGCCCAGGACAAGGTGAATTTCTACGACGGGCGGGTGAGCGTGGTAGACCCGGACGGTATGCGCCTGGGTTATTACGCGCCGAACGAATATGGCGACTGGATCGCCGAGCATGTTGAGCCGTGGACCTACCTCAAGTTCCCCTATCTCAAAAAGGTGGGGTGGAAGGGATTGGTGGACGGCAAAGACTCGGGCGTGTATATGGCGACGCCGCTGTCGCGCCTCAACGCCGCGGAGGGCATGGCCACGCCGCGGGCGCAGGAAGAGTACGAGCGGTTCTATAGCACGTTGGGCGGCAAGCCCGTGCATCAGCGCCTGGCCACGCACTGGGCGCGGCTGATCGAGCTGCTCTACGCCGCCGAGCGCTGGGTGGAGTTGGCGACCGATCCCGAGATCACCTCGCCCCACGTCCATGTGGTCCCCACCGCGAAGCCGACCGAGGGCGTGGGGATCGTCGAGGCCCCGCGCGGGACGCTGACCCACCACTATTGGACGGACGAACGCGGCCTGCTGACCCAGGTCAATCTCATCGTCGGCACGACGAACAACTACGCGCCGATCAGCATGTCTATCAAGAAGGCAGCGCAGAGCCTCATTCACAAAGGCACAATCGTTACCGAAGGCCTGCTCAACCGGGTGGAAATGGCCTTCCGGGCTTACGACCCGTGTTTTGGCTGCGCCACGCACTCTTTGCCGGGGCAGATGCCGTTGCAGATCACGATCCGGGATGTGGAGGGGAGAGAGGTGGAGGTATTGCGGCAGAATTGCTAAAATGATTTCCAGAGGGTTGCCCGCCAGGACGAAAGGAGAACAACATGGCGGAGAGCGTCTATAAAGTGATCGAATTGGTCGGGACCAGTGCCGAGTCGTGGGAAAAAGCGGCGGCAGCGGCCGTAGAGCGAGCGGCGAAAACCCTGCGCGACCTGCGCGTGGCCGAGGTGGTCGAGCTGGATATGCAACTCGACGAGGGGAAGATCCTTGCCTATCGCGTAAAGATAAAGGTGTCCTTCAAGTACGAAGGCACGGAATAAATCCGGCTCTGCGCGGGCGACCCTCTCACGAATTGAGCATCATCGGCAGTGAAAACCATTGTCATCGGCCTCGGCAACCCGCTCCTCGGCGACGACGGCGTGGGCTGGCGCGTGGCGGAAGAAATAAAACGAGGATTGGAGATTGGAGAATTGGAGACCCAATCTCCAATCCTCCAATCCTCAATTGACGTGGATTGCTTCGCCCTCGGGGGACTCA
>DAOTXG010000394.1:0-5317 GCA_034435515.1 Anaerolineales bacterium | reverse complement strand
TCGTCCGAAGACTTCCTGGCGTTCCTCGAACCCCGGCTGATCGAGGCCAGACGCCTCCTCACGCCGGACGGCTCGCTTTACTTCCACATTGACTACCGCGAAGTCCACTCCTGCAAAATCCTGCTGGATGAAATCTTCGGGCGCAAGTGCTTTCTAAACGAGATCATCTGGGCCTACGACTACGGCGCGCGGACGAAAAAGAAGTGGCCGCCTAAGCACGACAACATTTTGTGGTACGTCAAAGACCCGGACAACTACATTTTCAATTACGACGAGATCGAGCGCATCCCCTACATGGCTCCGGGCCTGGTCGGGCCGGAGAAAGCGGCGCGGGGCAAGACCCCAACAGACGTTTGGTGGATGACCATCGTCAGCCCAACTGGGAAAGAGAAAACCGGCTACCCGACGCAAAAGCCGCTGGCGCTGCTCAAGCGCATCATTCAGGCCTCGTCCCGCCGCGGGGACGTAGTGCTGGATTTCTTCGCCGGGAGCGGGACGACCGGGGAGGCCGCCTACCAACTCGGGCGCAGGTTCATTTTGATTGACGACAATAAAGACGCACTGGAGGTCATGCAGAAGCGCCTCGCGCGCGTGAGGGATTTGGAGATTACGAGATGGGAGGAACGCTGATAACGCTGAAGAAGTGACGAACGCTGATTTGTAACTACTCACCGCTCTCCCCGCCGATTGAAATCGGCGGCTGAAACAGGGAAACCTGCTGAAGCAGGTTGTAAATGCTGACCAGTGCGTTTCAACGCACTTCCCGGTTTCAGCCGCGAAATTCATTTCGCGGGCTGGCGGGCGTGAGCAGTTACGCTGATTTTTTAATTCGTTGACGTCCGAATCCCTCAATCTTAAAATCAGCGCTGATCAGCGTACGCTACGCGTCTGCGTCGTCAGCGTTCTCTAACACGGAGGCCCTTATGACTTTTTCCATTGTCGCCTGTGATTTGAAAGAACAAGCCTGGGGCGTGGCCGTCGCGTCCAAGTTCCTCGCGGCGGGCGCGGTCGTCCCCTTCGCGCAAGCCGCGGCCGGCGCGATTGCCACGCAGTCCTACGCCAACACCGCCTACGGCCCGCGCGGGCTGGCGCTGCTGGCCAACGGCGTCTCGGCGCAGGAGACGCTCGACCGCCTGTTGACCGACGACGACGGGCGCGCGCTGCGGCAGGTGGGCATCGTGGACGCGGAGGGCCGTGCGGTCACTTACACCGGGCAGGACTGTTTCGCCTGGGCGGGCGGCGTGACGGGCCGGGGCTACGCCTGCCAGGGGAACATCCTCGTCGGCCAGGCGACGGTCGAGGCGATGGCCGAGGCGTTTGAGCGGACCGCGGGCGAATTGGCCGACCGGCTGTACGCCGCGCTGCTCGCCGGCGACCAGGCGGGCGGGGACAGCCGGGGGAAGCAGTCGGCGGCGCTGCTCGTCGTGAGGCCGGGGGGCGGCTACGCAGGGTTCAACGACCGCTATCTCGACCTGCGGGTGGACGACGACTCCGAGCCGGTGCGCCGCCTGGGCGGGCTGGTGAAACTCCACCGCCTCTATTTCGGCAAAAGCGAACCAGGCGAACGGCTCAAGATCACGGGCGACCTCGCCAAAGAATTGCAGGCCATCATGGCGCGCCTGGGTTTCTACGCGGGCGCGGCGCACGGCGAATACGACGAGGCCACGCGCGCCGCACTCCGCGCCTTCACCGGCAAAGAAAACCTCGAAGACCGCACCTTCCTCGACACAGGCGAAATTGACCCGCCCGCGCTCGAATACATCCGTGAAAGATTTGGAGTAGCTACTCAGCCCGGCATTCTTTTGAACGCTGATGACGCTGATCAGGCTGATTTTCGCTGATGTTTTAAGAAAGAAAATCAGCGCCACACTTGCACCTGCGCTTGCGCGCAGGTGTCAGCGGTTTTTTCAGTGGAATCAGCGTTCCCCACCGCTCGGTCTGACAGGTCTGGAGTTGAATCGGGAATGTGAGAGAGGACTCGAGGGGTGAGGCAGCGCCTCGCCTGTCAGCGGATGAGGAGCGGATTAGCGGATGCGCCGGCCTGGACACGCCCCATCTGCTAACGCGAAGCGGTTATGTATCCGCTGACCAGCAACGCCGCTGACAGGTACATCCGCCATTGAAGCAGGGATGGCCGGTCAGCGGATGGGCAGCAGATTAGCGGATGGTGAGCGCGGTCATCATATCCCGGACGAACTCGATCTCGTCCCGGTTGACGGTGTGCTCCATGTTGGGATAGAGCCGCTCGACGACGTTCCCCCCCAGGCGGCGCAGGATGGCGGCGGTTTCGTGAACGCGCTCTTTGGGGATGTGGGGGTCAACGTCGCTGCACCCCAGGAAGACAGGCGCGCCATCGAGCGAGCCGGGGTAGTCGCGCGGCGCGTCGTCGGGGCCGATCAACCCGCCGCTCAGCCCCACCAGGCCCCCGTAGCGCCGGGCGTTGCGCGCCGCAAATTCGAGCGTCAGGCACGCGCCCTGGGAAAAGCCGAGGAGCAGCGTGCGCTCAGGCGGGATGCCTGCCGCCGCTGCCTGGGCGAGGACGTTCGCTACCGCCGCCAGGGCAGAAGAGAGCCAGGGTTCGTTGCTGGCGAGGGGGGCCAGAAAGCGGTTGGGGTACCACGTCTCCCCGGCCGCCTGGGGCGCGAGAAAAGCAAAGCCCGGCTGGGGCAGTTCGCGCGCCAATTCCAGGATGTGCTCGGCGCGCGCGCCGCGTCCGTGCATCATCACCATCGCCGCCTGCGCGCGCGCGAGCGGTTCGCCAGCCGTGAGAATGGGTTGACCGTGATGTGGGTTATCCATAACGATTGTTTAGAACTTTACGCAATACGCAATACGGGCAATCGCAACGTATTGCGTATAGCGTATTGCGTAAAGGCAATCGGGCGGATTACACTTTAGCCCTCAGCGCGTTCAGCCAGGCCTTGTCGCGGTCGCCCAGGAAGACGCGGCGGACCTCGGCCACGAGCGACTCCGGCGCGCCAGGCCGCCCGCACACCCAGAGCCTGCGGATCGCCAGCGCCCAATCCACGACGAGATCGGCCACTGGCCGGAAGCCCGCCCGCGCGATCCCCCTTTGCGAGGCGGTGTTGTCGCCGTCCGTGCCAATCCAGGCGCGGCACAGGCCCTCGGCGCGGAGTTCGTCGAGGATGTGCGCGAGCAGCGCGGTATAGAGCCGCTGGCGCCGGTACGCCGGGAGCGTCGTGCAGTCCCAGATGTAGGCCTCGCCCGGCAGCAGGCGGAGCCGCAGGCGCAGCTCCCCGACTTCTTCCTCGACGAAGCTCACCCAGCCGTAAGCCGCGAGCGCGCCTGCGGCCTGCGCCGCATAACAGCGCTTGCCCGCCTCGAAGCGGCGGACGACTTCCGCCGGGGGCTGGTTCATCGCCTCCGCCAGCGGCGCGGCAGACTCTGGGCCGAGGCGCGCGAAGGTCGCAGGGAGGAGGGGCGCGAGGCCGGGCGGCGCGGGCCAATCCAGGTCACAGACCCAGACAATGCCCGGCCGCCGCGGATCGCTTTCGGTCATCTAGGCGGGCTGGAGCGGCTCGACCGCCGGGTTGCGGCGCTCGCTCAACTCGACGATCGCGTCGGCGAGGTGCCGGTCGGCGATGTTGTAGTCCCCGGCCTCCACCCGCAGGCGGTGCGCGGTGCGCAGGACGTCGGCCACCGAGCAGCCTTCCGGCGGGACGAACTTGTAGCAGGCCATTTCGAGCAGCTGCCCGTTCGGGTCGCGGAAGTAGATCGAGTCCATGAAGCCGCGATCAATCGGCCCGGTGTTCTTGACGCCGCGCTCCTTCAGCCGCGCGGCGACCTGCGTATACATGGCGCGCGAGACGGTGAAGGCGATGTGGTGCAGGTTGCCGACGCCCTCGGGGTTGGGCGTCGGGTCGTTGACCCGCGTGGGGCGCACGAAGAACGTGATCAGCCGCCCGTCGCCCGCGTCGAAGTACAGGTGCGTCTCCTCCGGCACGTCCAGATTGGGCTGCTCGAACACGAGCGGCATGCCGAGCAGGTCCTGGTAGAACTCAATCGTCGCCTCGCGGTTGGAGCCGACGAAGGTGACGTGGTGGACGCCTTGGGTTTGAAGCTTAGTCATACTCGTCTATCCCTGTGAACGTATTGCGTATTGCGTCCCAAAAGGATGCTCCGCGATGTTGCGTAAGATACGGAATACGCAATACGCAATACGGATACTCAGATGCGGAAGAACAGGTGGCGGACCTGCTCAATCACCTTCGGATCGCCGCTGGCGTCGCCGCCAGGGAAGCGCTGGAAGGAGGTGAGGACGAAATCGGACGGGTGGTGAAAGTGGAAGATAGCCTGCACGCCCTCGAGGCTGTCGGCCTTCTCGGTGCTGAACTGGCCGTCCTTCACCGTCGCCCGCCACTGGCCGCCCCATTCGCCGTCCACGATGATGCCGAAAGTGATGTCCACGCCTTTCGCCGATTCCTGTTCCACAGTGCTCGGCAGCAGGGCGAGGAGCATGTACGGCACCAGGACGCCGGCGGTGCGCTCGTCCATGCGGGCGGTCTTCTGGCCCAGACCCCAGTTCATGTCCCAGGTGTGGACGCCGTAATCCATGACGTGGAAGGCGGTGTAGAAGAGGCTGGGCAGGGTGCCCATGTAGGGATGGGTGACCAGGAAGTTGTTCCACTCGTCAGGGGTCAACTTCCCGAAGGTGTCCATCATCTTGTCGTAGGCGGTCTTGAGGCGGCTGATGGCTTCGTCGCGCGGGAGGCTGCGGAAGGACTGGGCGGCCTTGTTGAGTGAATCGGCCATCACCAGCAGGCCGGCGGTCCCGATCTCTTCGCCCTTGCGCGCCTTCTCCCAGCGCATGAGATAGCCCTCGGTCACGTCAATCATGTGGCCGACCATGTCGCGCACTTCCCACTCGGTGCAGCGCGTCTGCACGTTCCAGTTTTTGGGGTCGTCTACGATCTGAAAGAACCGGGCGCTCTCGGTGCGGATGACGTCGAGCACGGTGTCTTTGCCGCTGTAATCCATTGAGTTGACTGCCATGAGAGGCCTCCTTTGGCTGATGGCGGATGGCGGATGGCTTATCGCATAATGCGTATTGCGTATTCCGTATTGCGTATTGTCGTTTGTATTCCCAGCCTGCCTCCTTTCTCTAATCTCCAATCTCCAACTTCCAACCTCCAACTCACCACATCCCCCTCAACAATGCTTCCACCTGTGCGGCGTCGGCGATGGGCCTGGGGTTATTTTGCACGGTGCGGCTTTGAAAGGCAAGTTGCGCCAGGCGCGGCAGGTCGCCCTCGCCGACTCCGGCGTCACGCAGGCGCTGGGGCAGGCGCATCTGGTC
>DAOTXG010000393.1:0-7285 GCA_034435515.1 Anaerolineales bacterium | reverse complement strand
TTGAAGGCGGCATGGTCTGTACGGACGACCCCGAGCTCTACCAGATTTGCCGCATGTTCCGGGCGCACGGCTTGGTGCGCGAGTCGACCTCCGACGAACTCCGACAAAGTTTCAGGGAGCAATATCCTGACCTGAACCCGGAGTTTATCTTTGCCTTCCCCGCCTACAACTTTCGCAGCACAGAGATCAACGCTGTGATCGGCCGCTCGCAACTCAAACGGCTGGAGGCCAACAACCAGCGCCGGAGGCGCAACCTGGAGCTCTTCTTAACCCACCTCGATCCCGATAAGTACTTCACCGACTTCGACGCCCTCGGCAGCTGCAACTATGCGCTGCCCCTCATCCTGCGGCAGCCGGACGAGGCGCTCTGCCAGCAGGTGATGCAGGCCCTGCGCGAGAACGGCGTCGAGTTTCGGCGCGGCGCCTCCGGCGGCGGCAACCAACTCCGCCAACCCTACCTGCGCCAGCAACTCGGCCCCTTTGACTACGCAGAGTATCCCGTGGTGGATCACGTTCACTTCTATGGCTTCTACATCGGCAATTATCCAGAGTTAGATGAAACCCGCATCCTGGGGCTGTGTCGCCTCTTGAATGGTTTATGATCCGGCCGAAGATGGGCCGGTCGTTGTCGATTTTGAGGTAGGAACATGTCGGACAAACAACTCGACCTCGTCTTAGTCAATCCCGCTAATCACAAACAAATCTACCAGTCCCTGAGCGCCGAGCTGGCCGCGCTTGAGCCGCCCGTGTGGGCCAGCCTGATGGCGACTTTTGTGCGTCAAAAGGGCTTTTCCGTGCAGATTCTCGACGCCACGGCCGAGGGACTGAGTGCTCCGGCCGCCGCTCAGCGTGTGTCAGAGATGAAGCCCCGGTTAGTCGCCGTTGTGGTGTACGGACAGCAGCCATCGGCTTCGACCCAGGTCATGCCGGGCGCCAGCGCTGTCTGCACCGCCCTTAAGGAGTTGCTGCCCGAGCAAAAAGTCTTGCTGGTGGGGGGGCATGTCGCCGCCTTGCCCGAACGCACACTGCGCGAGGAACAGGCCGATTTTGTCGCCAGCGGTGAAGGGCTGTGGACCATCGTGGAACTTCTCCAGGCGCTTAGGGAGGGAGGCCACTCGCCCAACTTCAGCCGGGTGCGTGATCTCTGGTATTTCGAAGACGGCGCGATCCGCGCGACGCCCCCGGCGCCTCTGCTGAAAGACCTGGAAAACGAGATGCCCGGCCTCGCCTGGGACCTCCTGCCGATGGACAAGTACCGGGCGCATAACTGGCACTGCTTCGGGCAACTGCAACGGCAACCCTACGCCGCCCTCTATACCACGCTCGGCTGCCCGTACCATTGCACTTTTTGCTGCATCCAGGCCCCCTTTAAAAACGGAGAAAAGGAGATTGGCTTGCGGGAGAGCGTCAATAGTTACCGTTTCTGGAGGCCAGAACACATCATCCGGGAGCTGGATCTGCTCGTTAACCAGTACGGCGTCCGTAACATCAAGATTGCCGATGAGATGTTCGTGCTTAACAAGAAGCACGTGCTTGGCATTTGCGATCTTATTATCGAACGCGGATACGACCTCAACCTCTGGGCCTACTCGCGCGTGGACACCATCCAAGAAGGCATGCATGAGAAACTGAAGCAAGCCGGTTTCCACTGGCTGGCCTTTGGCATCGAAGCCGCTAGCGAGCGCGTGCGTGACGACGTCCAGAAGGGCTTTGACCAGGACGATGTTTACCGCGTCATCCGGCAGGTGCAAGCCGAAGGGATCAATGTGATCGGGAATTACATCTTTGGCCTGCCGGAAGACGACCGCGAGACGATGCAGGCGACCCTGGATCTCGCGCTGGACTTGAACTGCGAATTCGCCAACTTCTACAGCGCCATGGCCTATCCCGGTTCGGCATTGTATCTCAAAGCCTTGCAAGAGGGTTGGGCCTTGCCGCCCTCCTGGTCGGGTTATTCCCAGCACGCCGTAGATACGCTGCCTCTACGCACCAAATACCTGACCGCCGGCGAGGTGCTGCAGTTCCGCGATCATGCATTCCAAACGTATTTCTCCCATCCTAACTATCTGGAGATGGTGACGCGCAAGTTCGGCGCCGAGACTGTGGATCATGTGCGTGAAATGACCCGCGTCAAATTAGAACGCGGCCTTCTCGCCTGACATGCCTCGCGCCGACTCGCCCGTTCTAGCGGCCGCCACGTAGTCCGCACGCGCCTTCCGTCATGATCAGCATTCTCATCCCGACCATCAATCGCTCAGAATTTGTCCGGCGGGCGCTTCAGTACTACGCCCAGACCGGGTTTAACGGGTGGGTCTGCTTAGGCGATTCCAGCAACGAGGAACACCAAGCCAATATTCGCGCGGCGATTCAGTCTGTTCAAGATCGTCTCCACGTCATCTACCGTTACTTTCCCAGTCCGCCTTACACCAATGCGGCGCTCTGCCTGTGCGAACTGATTGAACTCGTCCCCACGCCCTACGCCGTCTACTCCGGCGACGACGACTTCCTGGTGCCGCGCACCCTGGAAAAATGCGCCGCCTTTCTCAAAGCCCACCCCGACTACAGCGCGGTCAACGGCCTTTCAGTGGCCCTCACCTTAAACGGCGCTGGCGCGCACGGTGAAATCACGGAGGCCCGCTCTGTGGGCGCCCAGCGTCTGGAATCGCCGCGCGCGCTGGAGCGCTGGGTCGGATACGTGCGACAATCGATGTCCACCCAGTATTACGTCCATTCCCTTGACGCGTGGCGGCGTATGTATCGTGACGCGCCGAATGTGCCCAGTCGCTATTTGGGGCCGGAGTTCTTGCCTGGCAGTCTCTCGGCCATCCTGGGGAAAATCACCGACATTGACGAGTTGGCCTGCGTCTTCCAGGTTAATCAGGCCAAGAATTTTGGCTGGCGCACTCACAGCCTGTATGCTTTGATGATGAGCCCACAATGGACGGCTTCGGTGCACGCTGTGCGCGAAAGCATTATTCAGGCGCTCATGGAACAAGACGGCTTGAGCCGCGAAGAAACACAGCGAGTGTTTGACCAGGAATTCTGGCGGCATCTCAATTTTATGCTGCAGGGGCATTATCGCCTGCACCACCCGGAGCCTTTGAACGTCTACGACGCGCTGAAACGCCGCCGCTGGCTGGTCGAAATCTATCGGGGCCTCCAGAACCGCCGGACGCTGCCGCGCCGCCCCATCCCGCTCAAGCGGCGGCTGCGGCCCGGCGAGCCTCTGCACGACGATTTCATGCCGGTTTACCAGGCGATCACCGCGCCCCCTCCCCGCTGGCACGGCGTCGCCTCTGTCTCGCCGTCGCGCTGACGTTGGCCCCGCCTGGGTTTGTTTTCTCGAGGCTATGACACTGGCGCACGATGTGACTCTGCTCATTCCCACGCTGAATCGCGCTGAGTTCGTCGAACGGCTGTTGCAGTATTATCGCCGCGTCGGCTTTAGCGGCGTCGTTAGTTTGGGCGATTCGAGCCAACCCGAGCCTCGTGAAAAGATACAGCAAGCCCTGCGGGCCGTGGAGAAAGATTTACGCGTCGAATATCGCTACTTTCCCTCGCCGCCCTACAGCAGTAATGCGCCCGTCATCCGGGAAATGGTCGAGGCTGCTGCTACGCCGTATGTGGCTTACGCGGGCGATGATGACTTTCTGGTGCCGCGCACTCTCGAACTCTGCGCGCGTTTCCTGGATGACCATCCCGGTTATTCCGCCGCGCACGGCCTGTCGGTGGTGATCGTCCTGGGTCGTGACGGCCCCTACGGCCCCATCGCCCACGCCTATTATATGGAGGGACACATTCTCGATGCGGATCGGGCCGCCGAGCGTTGGGCAGGCTACGCGCGTCACGCGCTGTCGACTCAGTATTACGTCCATCGCCGTGAAGCCTGGCGCCGCATGTATCGTGATGTCGGCCTGGTCCCCATCCAGTATTGGGGCACCGAGTTCTTGCCGTGCAGTCTGTCGGCCATCAGCGGCCGGATACACGAGATTGACGAACTGGGTTGCGTCTTTCAGGTCAATAATGTCCGGTCTTTCGGTTGGACAACCCACAGCATGTATTTGCTCTCGCTGGATCCGGGCTGGTCCAGCGCCCTGCCGGCGCTGCGCTCGATCCTCACCCAGGCGATTGCCGAAGCCGACCGGGTCCCGCTGGAACAGGCGCGGAACACTGTGGATAAAGAGCTGTGGAGGCATCTGATGATCATGCTGCAGGCGCACTACGACGAGCACTACGCCGAGCCAGGCAACCCGTTCAGCGCCTTCAAGAAGCGCTTTCCGCGGCTCGTACAACTGATGCGCGTCCTGCGCCAGGTCCGGCGCGGTCACTACCGCCGCATTTCTCTGCCTCTTCTCCTGCAAGCGCGTCACCCGCTCCACGCCGATTTCCTGCCGGTCTACGAGATCGTCACCGGCGGAGCGGCGGCCTGAAACACGCCCTCAGCACGCCTCCTCGCGAGCGGCCCAGAGGCCGACAGAAGAGTTAACCCCCTCTATGCCCACTTCACTCACCGCCATCGTCCTGACCAAAAACGAAGAAGAGAATTTGCCCGAGTGCCTGGGCCGCCTGGCCTGGGCTGACGAAATCCTGGTCGTGGACTCGTTCAGCGTCGACCGCACGGTGGAGATTGCGCACAGCCTCGGGGCGCGGGTTGTGCAGCATCCCTTCCGCAATTTTGCCGACCAGCACAACTTCGCCCAGGCGCAGGCCCGCTTCGATTGGGTGCTGTTCATTGACGCCGACGAGCGCGTCTCGGATGAATTGCGAGAAGACATCATGAGCCTGGCGCGCGCCGACAAACTCTCCCCCTGCACGGCCTACCACATTCAGCGCGTGCATCTGCTTTCCGGGCGCTGGTTCGACGACCCCGCCGCGCGCAAAGTCACCCCGCTCTTGCGCGCCCAGATCCGCGCCGTCGAACAGCCGCGCCTGCTCGATCGGCGCGTCGCGCGCTGGGAACGTCCCCTGCACGAAGAGGTGCGCGCCCCTGAACCTCACGGCGTGCTCGACGGCGTGATCTACCATTATGCCTCGACCAACCTGTCGGCGCACTTGGAATCGTTCAATTATTACACGGATCTGGAGGCCGCCTATCTGCATCGCACGCGCCAAAAGATTAACCTGCTGGAAGCCGTCGCGCGTGGCCTGGCCTCCTTCGCTTACCACTATTGCCGGTACGGGTGGTGGCGGCGCGGCCAACTGGGTTTTCTCCTGGCCGTGATTGCTGGTTTCATCAAGTTCATGAACTACGCCAAGCTCTGGGAGCGCATCCGCATTCAAAACAACGCCGGCCTCTGGACGGAAAAAGACCGTCGTCTGCTGGAGCGCTATTCATTTCATGCTGGGGTTGGAAACTCAGGCGAAGTTTGACATCCGCCGATTGTGGTAAGTCATGGAGCATCCGCCCGTTTCTTCCGCCCCAGTTCCGGTTGCAGCCCCCTGCCCGCTTTGCGGTCAGAGGGCCATGACGCTCGTCCTGGTCAAAAACGATTACCGGCTGCTGCGCTGCTCCGCCTGCGCTCTCCTGCACGTTAACCCGATGCCGTCCGCCGACGCGCTGCAAGCCCATTATCAGAATCCGGCCTACTTTCAGGGTGAAGAGGACCAGGGCTATCGCAACTATGAGGATATGCGCAAGGCCCTGCGCCCTCACTTTGAGCGCCGGCTGCGGCTGGTGGAGCGGCGCCGCCCGGCCCGGGGCCGCCTGCTGGATTTTGGCTGCGCCGACGGCTACTTTCTTGAAATCGCCCAGACGCGCGGCTGGGAGATCGCCGGCGTGGAGTTGTCGCGTACCATGGCGCAACAAGCGTCGCGGACTTTACAAATCCCAATTCCTCCCTCGCTCGAAGGGGTGGATCAACAGTTTGACGTTATCACGGCGTGGGAGGTCGTCGAATATCTCCCCGATCCGGTTGAGCAGCTGCGCCAGTTTTTGGCGCACTTGCGCCCCGGTGGGTTGCTGATGCTCTCCACTCCCAATAACAACCATTGGCAGGCCGAACGCGAACCCGATGCCTGGATCGCTTACCGGCCTCCTTCCCATCTCATCTACTTCACTCCCCCGACTCTGATCAACGCCTTCCAGCGCGCTGGATTCGTGGACATCCGCATTCAACGGGTCATGCCTCTGCCGCCTCTCCCGGCGTGGCTGCGCCAGGCTACGGTGCCGCTTCAGCGCGGGCTGGCCAATGGTCAGGCCCGCGCCTGGACCTTGTCGCTCCTGGCCTGGCGGGCGGTGCGCGTACTGGGCTGGGGCTGGCAAAAAATCACGCGGCCCGACGACGACATTTTCACCACGCTGGAAGCGCTCGCCGCTCGACCGGAATGATCCGCGTTCTGTTCATTGCCCGCTACCGCGACGCCACCATGCGCCGCAAAATAGAGCTGCTGGCCGGCCAACCCGACCTCGCCTTGTGGCACATTGGGCCGCAGGTCTGGCAAGACGAATTCTGGAAGGTTGAAGTCGCTCGACTAGAAACGCCAGCCGCCGGATTCCATTTCACGGCGATACCGCTGCTGGGGCGGACGAACGACCCCCATCGAGCGCTTTATCGCACGCTCACGTTCAACCTACTGCGCTTCCGCCCGCACATCATCCACGCCGAGGAAGAGCCGGACAGCCTGGCCGCCCTGCAAATCGCCGCCGCGCAACGGCTGTGGGCGCCGCACGCCAGGATCGTCTGGCACACCTGGCAAAATGTGAACCGGCCCAAACGTTGGTACGTGCTGTGGGTGATGCGCGCCACCCTGAGAGCCAGCACGGCGGTGCTCTGCGCCAACACCGAAGCGGTGAAGGTGCTGGAGCAAAATGGCTATACTAAACCGACGCTGGTCTTGCCCGCCATCGGCGTGGATACGCAGGTGTTTCAGCCCGCCGGCCAGCGACGCCCACCGGCCGGCCCCTTCCGGGTGGGTTACATAGGCCGCCTGGTCGCCGAAAAAGGCATTGATCTCCTGCTCGACGCCGCCTCGCGTCTGAAGCAGTCCGGGCCTGGCCGGCCGCTGCAGCTGATCATCATCGGCGACGGGCCCTGGCGGACGTCGCTCTACACGCTGATAGAGAGGTTACAACTCAAGTCCGACGTGACTATCCTGCCCCCCATGCGCCCCG
The DNA here is from genome assembly GCA_034435515.1 of Anaerolineales bacterium. Classification (GTDB taxonomy): domain Bacteria; phylum Chloroflexota; class Anaerolineae; order Anaerolineales; family UBA6663; genus DATDRS01. The sequence goes on along the minus strand of DAOTXG010000393.1, from coordinate 174 downwards.
CCGAGGTGGCCGAACAGATGCGCCAGTTAGATGCGTTGGTGCTGCCTTCGCGCTCCACGCGTGTGTGGAAAGAACAGTTCGGCCGGGTGTTGGTGGAAGCCATGGCCTGCAAGGTGCCGGTGGTAGGCTCCAACTCGGGCGCCATGCCTGAGGTGATTGGCGAAGCCGGCCTGA
>DAOTXG010000392.1:0-3466 GCA_034435515.1 Anaerolineales bacterium | reverse complement strand
CGGACTCGGTGGAGTATGGACTGACGATGGGGAACGAAGTGTAATTGGTAAGTGGTAATTACCAATTACTACTTACGGGAGAAACCAACTTTGAAAGCGGACATCGTTTTATTGCCCGGCGACGGCATCGGCCCCGAGGTGGTGGCCGAGGCCGTGCGGGTGTTGGAGACCCTTGCCCAGACAGGCGGACATAGTTTTGAGTATGCCGAGCGATTGATGGGCGGCTGTTCGATTGACCGGTACGGCGTCGCGCTGACCGACGAGACGCTGGCCGACTGCCAGGCTTCGGAGGCGGTGCTGCTGGGCGCGGTCGGCGGCCCCAAATGGGATGATCCGCGAGCGAAAGTCCGGCCCGAACAGGGTCTGCTTGCGCTGCGCAAGGGGTTAGGCGTTTTTGCCAATCTCCGCCCGGTGCGCGTTCATCCGGCCCTCGTCAACTCCTCGCCGCTCAAGCCGGAGAAACTGAAGGACGCGGATATTCTCGTCGTCCGGGAACTGACGGGCGGGCTGTATTTCGGCCAACCGAAGAGGCGCGAGAGAGTCAACGGCCACGAGCGCGCGGTGGACACACTCGAATATTACGATTACGAGATTCGGCGCGTGGTCGAGCTGGCCTTCCGCCTGGCGCTGGGCCGCCGCCGCAAAGTGAGTTCGGTGGATAAGGCGAACGTCCTGGAGTCGTCGCGCCTGTGGCGGCAGATCGCCGCCGCCATCGGCGCCGAGCACGACGGCGTCGTACTGGAGCACGTGCTGGTGGACACGGCCTCGATGCGGCTGGTCACCAATCCGGCGAGTTTCGACGTGATTGTGACCGAGAACATGTTCGGCGACATTTTGACCGACGAGGCCTCGGTGCTGGCCGGCTCGATGGGACTGCTTCCCTCGGCCTCGCTGGGACTGGACGGCCCCGGCCTATACGAGCCAATTCACGGCTCGGCCCCGGACATCGCGGGCCAGGGCCTCGCCAACCCGGTCGGGACGATCCTGAGCGCGGCGCTGCTGCTGCGCTATTCGCTGAAACTGGAAACTGAAGCCGCCGCGATTGAAAAAGCAGTGGACGACGCCATCACCGCCGGCTGCCGCACGGCGGACCTGGGCGGTCGGCTGACGACGAGACAGATGACGGACGAGGTTATCGCGCGCCTGTGAAAGCCAGGTTCATACAGTTCCCTGAGTTCCTTCAGTTCCCGCACAGAAAGAACTGAAGGAACTCAAGGGACTCAAGGAACTCATTTTATCAAGGAGCAATCTCTATGGGCATGGAATCAAAATACATCTGGATGGACGGCGAATTAGTGGAATTCGAGAAAGCCACCCTTCATTTCCTGACGCCGGCCTTGCACTACGGCGTGGGGGTGTTCGAGGGGATTCGGTGTTACGAGACCGAGCGCGGCCCGGCGGTCTTCCGGCTCAAGGAGCACGCCGAGCGATTGGTCGCCTCGGCGAAAGTACTCGGCTTCCGCGAACTGCCCTACACCGCCGCCGAACTGGCCGACGCCATCCGGCTCACCGTCTCGGCTAACGGGTTCGCCGAGTGCTACATCCGCCCGCTGATTTACCTCACCCACGGCGGCTGGAACCTGACTGTGGATACGGGCAAGGCCAGCGTGGGCATTGCCGTATGGGAGTGGAAGAATTATCTCGGGGCGGAGGCGCTGGAGAAGGGCATCCGCGCGAACATCGCTTCCTTCACCCGGCATCATCCCAACGTGATGATGACCAAGGCGAAGATCACCGGCAATTACGCCAACAGCGTGCTGGCCAAGACCGAGTCCGTGCGGCTCGGCTTTGAAGAGGCCATCATGCTCGACCCGCAGGGCTACGTGGCCGAGTGCACGGGCGAAAACCTGTTCCTCGTCCGCAACGGAAAGGTCTACACCTCGCCTACGGCGGCCGTGCTGGAGGGCATCACCCGCGACTCAATCCTCACGCTGGCGGGCGACCTGGGATACGCGGTCGTCGAGCAGCCCATCTCGCGCGACCAACTGTACATCGCCGACGAGGTGTTCGTGTGCGGCACCGCCGCCGAGTGCATCGCGCTGTGCGAGATTGACTTCCGCACGATTGGCGCGGGCAAGATGGGCCCGGTGACGCGCGCCATCCAACAGGCATTTCACGCCGCCCTCCGCGGCCAGCACCCCCGCTCGGCGGAATGGCTGGACTACGTGAACGCCGTCGTACCTGTAGCCGGGTCCGTGTCTGTCCGGGAAAATGCGGCAGCATGAAGGAACTGAAGGAACTCAGGGAACTCCTTCAGTTCCCTGAGTTCCCTCAGTTCCCTGCACTTTATGCGCATCGCCTTCCAGGGCGAGCCGGGCGCCTATTCCGAGGCCGCCGCGCTGGAGCATTTTGGCGCTGCGGCGATCACGGTTCCCTGCCACTCCTTTGACGACGTTTTCGCCGCCGTCGAGTCCGGGGCGGTGGATTGCGGCCTGGCGCCCATCGAGAACTCACTCGCCGGGAGCATCCACCGCAATTACGATTTACTACTGACTCATTCCCTCTCGATCATTGGCGAACACTATCTGCGCGTCCAGCACTGCCTGATCGCGCACCCCGGCGTGACGCTCCCGGAGGTTCGCCGCGTCATCAGCCATCCCCAGGCGCTGGCGCAGTGCGAGGGTTATCTGCGCTCGTTGACGGGCGTGGAGTCGGCGGCGGCTTACGACACCGCTGGGGCGGTCAAATTAGCGCGAGAACAAGGCGACCGCTCCGTCGCGGCCATTGCCTCGCGCCGCGCCGCCGAAGTCTACAGCATGGCGATCCTGGCCGAGGGCATCGAGGACGACCCGGCCAACTTCACCCGCTTCCTGGCCCTCGCCCGGCGGCCCATCGTCCCCACAGGCGATGCCAAGACCTCCATCGTCTTCACATTGCGCAACGTCCCCGGCTCGCTGTTCAAAGCATTGAGCGTGTTTGCCCTGCGCGATATTGACCTGACCAAGATCGAGTCGCGCCCGCTCGTGGGCAAGCCGTGGGAATACCTCTTCTACATTGACTTCGCCGGCTCGACCGGCGACCCGGTGGCGGCCCGCGCCCTCGACCATCTGGGCGAGTACGCCCTCACCCTGCGGGTGCTCGGCTCGTATCCAAGACACCGGTTATAACAGACCTGCCGGGTCTCCCCAGACCCGGCAGGTCTTTATGCCGTAAACTGAGAGGAAAGTTACCTCAGCGTGGCCTCGCCCTTACGGGGCGACGACGAGCCGGTCTGCGTAGATGTTCTGGTTGCGATGACCTGTGTTATTGGCGACGAAAGGCGCAACGGTGCATGTGGGAATGTCGGTCACATCCCGGTTGTCGGCCCAGGCGATGTGCACGATATGGTTTGCTCCATCCCACTGTGCGGCCAACTCGATGTAGTCCCCGTGAAAACCAACCGTGCCGCCGCCAAACATGAGGCAGTTAGGTTGATGCGGGACATCCGTCACCTTCACGTTGTGGCTGAAAGCCGGATAGGCTGCGC
>DAOTXG010000391.1:0-1691 GCA_034435515.1 Anaerolineales bacterium | reverse complement strand
CTTAAAAGCCTCTTACCGCAATCGGGGGGCAGTTGTCCAGCCCTGCCCGCAAATCAAGGCCAAGTTGACATAACGCTTCCTTATCGGATACTGTCTGCCCCAAGATGGGAGTACGGGGCCAGTCTGTTTTCTGAGTTAGCCGCCTGAGGCTGTGGAACACGGGCTCGCACCGGGCCGTCGGGGTAATTTTGAGCGCTCAGTGGCCATCCCCCTTAAAGCAAATTCCAATCACTCCTATCACTTCACTGGTTTCTGCGCTGATCAAGCCGCATCGCGTTTCTTGCCTCGCGACTTTAGAAAGCCTTTAAGAGTGCACGAGGCGTTTAGGATTTCGACGCCCAAGACATTTCCTTTATCATCCAACTCCACGTTGACTCCAGGAGCGACCTCGGTAAATTCCTCCTCTACTCCCTTGTGGGTCGCAATATACAACACATCACTTGATGCGTCGTATCTAACGAGGGGCTTATTTTTTTTCTCTTTCATGACGGACCCACCTCCCTGACGCAATCCGATTTTCTTTCTGCCGAGGCTTCAAAGGATGCATGGTGACCAAAATGACTTCGTCTTTTTTTTCTGAAAAAGCGACCATCATCTCGCGGAATCTTCCACCGTAGCGGGCTCGGGCTACGGCCACGAGACTACCCGTTAGGTTATCATAAAAAATTTCTTTGCGCGTTGGTATACGCTGCGCGGTAACCATCTTGGTATCCTTCGCAGATTCAACCGTAGCTGCAGGTGTTCAGAATAGCGGATTCTCTTTATCAATTCTACGCTCTCCACAACCAAGGCGGTAGTTTTCAGCCTAAGTTTTTGGTGCAGACCGTATCCCTACCCATACCGCCGTGTCAATGGGAACTCCGGTTTATACACGTCAACGTCAACGTCAGTTTCACTGTAATGAAGCGATTTGCATGAAAGTTCGGTGTCAGGCTTAGTTTATTTGGTTATTTTAAAACTTCGTGGCGCTACAGAAGAAGACGGCAACAATATCAAAGAAGCAAAGCCTGACACGGTCTTCCAAGCCGATTAAAGTTGACATAAGACCACCTTATCGGATACTGTCCGCCCCAAGATGGGGGTACGGGGCCAGTCTGTTTTCTGAGTTAGCGGCCTGAGGCTGTGGAACACGGGCTCGCCTGCCTGTGACTGGCAGACAGGCACCGGGTCGTCGGGGTAATTTTGAGCGCTCAGTGGCACCCCCCTTTAAAGCAAATTCCTATCATTAGGCGGAGCAGTGCGGAAATGATGCGTCGACCATTCCCGCAAGGATCAACAGGAGGGGGGTCCATGAAGCGAATGATCGTCCCGCGCGCCGTGCTGTGCGCGCTCGTTCTCGCGGCGGCGCCGGCCGGCGCGCGGCTCATCGAGATCAACGTCGCCGCCGTCGAGCCGTTCGCCGACGGCGCGGCTTTCGGCGCCGCCGGCGCCTACGAGCGCGTGAAAGGCACGTTCAAGGGCGAGCTCGATCCCGCCGATCCGCGGAACCGGGTCATCGTCAACCTGGACAAGGCGCCGAAGAACGCCGCGGGCCGCGTCGAGTACGAGGCGGACTTCTACCTCCTGCGGCCGGTCGACGCCGCGCGCGGCAGCCGCAAGATTCTCTACGACGTCACCAACCGCGGCCGGCAGTACGCCCACTGGATGTTCGGCGACGCGCGCACCGTGAGGAACGATCCGCGCGCGCCGGA
>DAOTXG010000390.1:0-4732 GCA_034435515.1 Anaerolineales bacterium | reverse complement strand
GCGAGGTCGGCCATACCGTCATCGCCGCGGATAACGGCGTCGTGGGCAAGACCGTCCCCGGCTGGCCGGTCTTGCCCACGACGCCGTTATCCGCGGCGATGACGGTATGGCCGACCTCGCCCGCGCCGCCGCGAAACCCGCGGCGCAGTTCGCCGTTCAAGATGATCCCGCCCCCGATGCCCGTGCCGACGAAGATAGCGACCATATCCTGCACGTCCTTGCCTGCCCCGTGTGTGAACTCGCCCATCGCGCCCGCGCGCACGTCGTTGTCAACGTAGGCTTTCAACCCCAGCCGGTCTCGGAGCCTGTCGGCCAGGGGCATGTTGTTCCAGTCGCGCCCCAGGTTGACCGCGACGCGGATGACGCCGTTGGCGGTATCCACCGGCCCCGGCACGCCCACGCCGATCCCGCCGATGTCTTTCTTTTTCAAGTCGGCGGCTTTGAGCGCGCGCTCGATGGTCTCGGCCAGGCGCTCGACGACTTTGGCCCCGCCCAGTTCGGGGTGCGTCTTGCGTTTTTCCAGCGCCAGCAGTGAGCCGTCTTTCGCCACCACGCCGGCCCGCATGCTCGTTCCGCCCAGGTCTACGCCGACGAAGAGGTTTTTAGCCATAGAGTCTCCTCCATAATCAATGCGTCATGCCCAAGAGTCTCAGGATTAGTCCGGACGAGCACGGGTTTGTTACGGGGTCTGACGCTTGCGCGCTGCTCAGGTGATCAAATCTATTCCATCCGTCGCACCGCGAGCAGCGTGATGTCGTCCGACGACTCAGTTTCTTCCGTGTGGGCGCGCAGTTGCCTTTCAATCTCGTCCAACAGCGTAGCGGCAGTAGCAATCGGCGGTTTCAGAAGCGCCAGCAGCCGGTCTTCGGTGAAAAACCGCTTGTCGCGCCCACGCGCTTCGGTCACGCCGTCGGTGAAGGCCACCAGCACGTCGCCCGGCGCGAACTGCGCCTGGCCGGTCTGGAATTCTAGGTCGGGGAGCATACCCACGGCCGGGCCGGTGGGAGTGAGCCGCGCCTTCATCCCCGCGCCGCCGACCAGCGCCGGCGCCTCGTGCCCGCCGTTGACGTAGAGCAAAAGCCCGGTTGCCGGGTTCAGCACGCCGACGAATAGCGTGGCAAACATATTCGCGCGGCTGTGATGAATGGCGATGTAGTTGTTCGTCAGATTGACGATGTTGAGCAGCGCGGTCTGGTCGCTGACGATGCCCCAGTCAGTCTGTGTCCCCTCGGCCCCGCCGTCGTCCAGCAGGGCCTTCCAGCTCAGCGAATACAACTGATTAGCGTAGGCGCGAATGAGACTGCGGAACAGGCCCATGAACAGCGCCGCGCCCACGCCTTTGTCGCACACGTCGGCGACGACGAGGCCGATTTTCTGGCTATGGCCGAGTTGGAAGGCGTCGTAGAAGTCCCCGGCAACCTGGCGGGCCGGATGGAACCGCGCCGCAATCTCCCACCCCGGCGCGGTAGGCAAGGCTTCCGGCAAGAAGCCCGCCTGTATCTGCCGTCCGATTTCCAGTTCGCTCTCGGCCGCCTGTTTCGCCTTTTGCAGGGCCTCCTCGGCTCGCTTGCGGTCGGTGATGTCGCGCATGATGCCGCGAAATCCGACGGCATTACTCTCCTCGTCATAGATCAGCGTGATGGAAGTCTCGGCCTGGCCGATGGTGCTGTCTTTACGCTGGAGCGAGAACTCCACGCCCTTGTAGGGTTGGCCGGTGCGGTAGACAGTGTTGAAGATTTCGTAGGCAGTGCGGACGTATTTGCGGTCCGTGAAGTGGCGAAAGTGGCGGCCTTGCACCTCCTCCACACGATTGTAACCGATGCCGTGCGCAAAGGCCAAGTTGACGAGTGTCAGGTTGCCCTCGAGATCGGCTTCGAAATACGCGTCCTCGAGGCTGGCAATGATGCTCCGGTATTGGCTCTCGCGCTGGCGCAAGGCCTCTTCGGCCTGCTTGCGGTCGGTGATGTCGTGCAGAAGAACCAGCCGACTGGTGATCTGGCCATTGCGTTCGATGACAGAGGTGCGCACGTCGAAGTAGCGCCGGTCCACGTCCTGGCCGAGCGTGATTTCAACGGGGGCGGTGAGGCTTTGGCCGCTACTGCAGAACCCGGCCAGTTGAGGCCACACGGCCAGCGCCTCTCGCGCCGGCCGCCCGATGACTTGCGTAGCCGCGAGGCCCAGCGCCTGCTCCGCCGCCGCGTTCAAATCGAGAACGCGGTTCTGCGTGTCGAGCACCAGCACCGCATCGCCGATGCTCTGCATCACCGCCTCGCGTGTCACGGGGGTGACGTCAAACAGGCGGTAGCGGTAGAACCCGGCGGTGAGCGCGATGCCGGTGAGGGTGAAGGCAAATGGCGTCAAATCGAGATCGGGGAACGGGCTGAGGCCGGCGATGCTCACGAAGTTGGCGGCGAGCGGCGTCACGGCGGCGACGGCGACGGCCCCGATCTGGGCGCGGTATAGGCCGGGGGTTCGCACGAACGCCTGCGCGAAGAACAGGAGGCCGCTGCCCAACAGCAAGTAGTCGTAGAGCGTGTGTACCCAGAACCACGGGCCGAACACGATGCGCAAGGCGGCATAGTTGTTGAAGACAAGCCTGACGTTGCGGAAGAACAACGTGTGGGACTCATTCGTCCACAGCACCGCTAGTGAAACGAGGGGGATGATAGAGAGTAAGGCCAGCGTACGGAGCGTCTGGGGCTTCTTCAGCTTGCCGACGTATTGCAAGGCGAAGATGAGGAACCCTACCGAGATGACCTCGGTGCCGAGGAAACGCAGGCGCAGCCAGAAAAACTGATCAGCGAAACTGGCGTTCGCCCACTGCAGAGCGCTGCACAGGGACCACTCTGTGACGCCCACCATCACGCCCAGCAAGGCGGTAGCGCCCGGCGCGGCGCGGCGGCTGACCAGCAGGGTAGTGAACACAGCCGAGATCAGCGCCGAGAGCAGGAGCGGAACGATGTACGGACTGGCTTGCTGAGGCATCACGGTTTAGTGCTGGCGAGCAGGCGGCGCAGATAGGGCAACTGGGACTCGGCCGCCTGCTCGCCTTTTTCAATCAAATAGGGGATCTGGTGCACATCGCCCAGATCAATCCGGCGCTCCAGTTCGGGCAGGATCGGCACGATCTCCGCGTGGTGGGCCAGGTTATAGAAAGCATAAGTGGATTTTAGCAGGTTGTTAATCATGATGCTGGTGGCCTGGCTCACCAGATGGGTCAGAGAACCGTACTGCTGTGTATAGGGGCTTTCGAAGCCCATGGCGATAATGATATCGCATTGCTCGCGGATGGCCACGCTCACCGGCAGGGGGTCGGCGACCCCGCCGTCAATGAGGAACCGGCCGCCCACTTCCCAGGGGCGGAACAAAATCGGGATGGCAATACTGGCGCGGATGGCGTCTACGAGGCGGCCTTCCTGCAGCAGCACGCGCTCGCCGGTCTGCATGTCGGCGGCGGCGAGGTAAAGCGGGAGCTTTGTGTCGCCGAAAGTCTTGTCACCGAAGGCTTCGCGCAGGCTGTCCATAATCGGGCGGTCGTCCACCAGGCCAAAGCGCTGGTTGAACCCGAACAACCGGGGCAGGGCCGCGCGGAGGAGCGAGGGGTAATAGAGTTTGCCGGTGATGCCCCGCGCCCAGAGCCTCAGCGTCGTCTGCGCCATCGCGTCGGCGTCGTAGCCGAGCGCAATGAGCGCGCTGAAGAGGCTTCCACCGCTGCACCCGACGACCATATCCACGCCGATGCCCTCGCGCTGGAGCACGCGCCACAATCCGATGGCGGCGGAGCATTTCACGCTGCCCGAGCCGATGACGAGGCCCACGCGCCCCGGCGGCGGGTTGTCCATCGCGTCGGCCTCAACCGCCAAAGCTTGCCACGGCCGCCGCCGCGTCGGGAAAGAACTTGAGGATGCTGGTGAAGCCGCTGAGTTCCAGCACCTTCTTCACGCTCTCCTGCGCGCCGGCCAGCCGCAAATCGCCGCCCCGGGCGCGCGCTTCTTTGAGCGCGCCGAGCAGGGCGCGCAGGCCCGCGCTGCTGGTGTAATCCACCCGGCTCAGATCGGCCACCAGCCGGACGCGCCCGGCGGCGATGGTTTGGTTGAGCGCTTCGATGAGCTGCGGCGCGGTCAGCGCGTCCAGGCTGCCCGCGATGGCGGCCACCGTCACGGGACCGTGATGATCGAACGAAATCTCCATGCCCTCTCTCCTCTGATGCTGATCGTCGGCTTGGAACCGTTTGGTCAGGGTCAAAAAGTTGCCTGCGCTGGCGTCGGAGGTGTACTTGATCTCGTCGGTCATCTGCCGGATGAGATGCCACCCCAACCCGCCCAGGCGGCGCTCCGGCCAGTCCGCCAGCAAATCGGGCGGGGGCGCGGCCTCCGGCGCGAACGAATGCCCGAAGTCGTTGATGGTCACGGTCACCTGTTGCGGCGCGCCCGAGACGGTGAGGTGGATCGGCCCCGGCTCGCGGCCGCTGTAGCCGTGCAGGATGATATTCGTGCAGGCCTCATCCGCCGCGAGTTTGAGCGCGAAGCCGATGGCCTCATCCGCGCCGAGATTGCGGCAGGACTCGGCGACGAACTCGCGCAAAGCCGGCAAGTTCTCCAGTCGCGCGGCGCAGCGAGTCTCAAAGACCTGCGTCATGGCCGAACGCCTGGCCTATGGGCGCGCCTGGCCCGCCACCACGGCCTCGTAACGCCGGGCCACCTCGCGCCGCAGGATTTTGCCGATGAACGTG
>DAOTXG010000389.1:0-4896 GCA_034435515.1 Anaerolineales bacterium | reverse complement strand
CCTCGGACAGGGGCGCGAGTTGGCCGTGGTAGTCGCTGATGTTGAGGAGGGTGATCTCTTTGAGTTGGCCGGGGCTGGGGAAGAGGTTGTAGAGGATCTTCCCGCGCGCATTCTGTGGGCCCGGGATGCCCATCAGGAAGGCAAGAGTCGGCGCCAGGTCAATCGCGCGGACGCCAGGGATGGGGATATCGCTATGCAGCACACCTGGCCCGGCGGCGACAAACGTCGCGTGCATGTTGACGTTGTGCGCCAGGTCCACCAGATCGGGCAGGTAGCCGTGCTGGCCGAAGAACTGCGAGAAGGCGATCAGCGTTCCCGGCGTGGCCGCATCGGTCTGGTAGGGCGGACGGAAGACGACGACGACGTCGCCGCTGCGGTTAGGATGCAAGGCATCTGTGCCATCCACGTTGCGCAGCTCTTCCTTCTTGTAGACCGCCTGGACAACCTGCTGCTGGCCAGGCAGGTTCGGGTCATCTAAGTTCATGAAGTAGTTGACCAGATTGTTTCGAACCGTTTCATAGTCACCCGCGGCGACTTGCGGTGCGTTAGTAGCACCACCCGGATCGCGTCCGGCCAAATCAATATACAACTGAGCCGTTCCACCCGCATGGCATTCCTTGACCAGGGTGGCCGCAACAGCGCGGCAGTTGCTGAGCTGTTCAGGCCCATAACCCAGATCGGCCAGCGCCTTGCTCACGTTCACTGCGTACCACTGCGGCGCGAAGCCGTGGTCGGACGAGGCGAACACGGTCGTGGTCGGCGGCATCAGAGAGCGGCCCAGTGCCAGAGTCGCATCGGCTTCTTCATAGGCCGAGCGGATGTAGCCCTCACGGATATCGAGTCGGCCATCAGGCACATCGTCGTTGGTCAAGTCGTCATAATACGGATTCGGTTCGCCATCCATGTCGGTAGGGGTAACCAGCCCCATGAACTGGTGGCTGAACTCGTCGGTCACCGGGTTGCCGAGGAAGAGCATATCCGTGTCCGGCTGGACGACGGTGAGGATGTAGGTGAGGGCCGGCCAGTGGAAGTCAGCCCACATCAGCCCCTGCTCGACGTACGTGTCCTCATCCACGATGCCCGCCTCGAGCGGCGCAAAGTCGGCGGCCGTACTGGTGGGGAACATGTCTACCAGCGTGCTTTCAAAGTTCGGATCGCACGCGCAGTTGGCGATGGCCCGCGCGACGGAGGTGAAGTAGAGCTTAAACGAACTCACACTGCCGGCGCTGCCAGCCAGGTTGGTGAGTTTGACGTAAAAGCCGGCGGTCTGCCCGGCGCGGGCGCCGATCAGACCGTCCCCGCCGACCAGCCGGACATCCACCCAGTCACCCACGCCCAGGTTGGCCGCGGCCTGGCTGGCGTCCTTGCCGACGCCGCTCCGCGCCAGCAGGACGCGGTCATAGGCGGAAGCGCCATCCATGCTGCCGTCGTAGATGTACACGTCATAAACGCGGGTCGGGTTTTGAGCCGCGAACGTGGTGGCTACGGTGAGTACAGCCTGCTGCGGCGGACTCACGGCGTCGTCACCGGCCGGGGTGTTCGTCCAGCCTGAGGCCGGACCCAACGCTGCGACTTGATAGGACAGGCCGAAGGCGGCCGCACCGGCTTGCTCGTTGGCGACGAGTGGGAAGGCCAGAACGCCGCGCGTCGAGAAGAAGTTGCGGAAGTCAATGACCGGACCGGCGAGCGCTGGTGAGATGTTGCGCGAGCCGACCCACTCTATCGAAGCAATCTTCTTGCCGGCTCGTTCGGCGGCTTGTTGGAGGGTGTCGGCCTGAAGGATACCGGTGGTCGCAAAACTGGTGCGGTTGTTGAAGTTGCCTTCGCCCGTGCGGTGGAACGTGTTGTTGGTCGAGCCATGCTCGCCGGGCCACGCGCCGGTGGCCAGCGTGTACCAGCCCACGCCGGTGTTGGGCGGGAAGCCCTGCAGCAGGCCGTTGTCGCCCTTGACGCCGTTCGCAATCAGGTCAGCATAGGTCGGCATGACGCCCTCGGCGACGTATTTATCCACCAGGTCGGGTCTCATGCCGTCGGAGCCGAAGAAGATCACTTCCTCGGCGAGCGGTTCGTCGGGGGGAGGTGGAGCGGCGACTGCAGAATTGAGTGGTGCAAGCGCAAGAGCCAGCATCAATACGGCGGGCACGGCCCGCCGCCAGATGTTCACAAGCATAGGGGACTCCTTTCCAGGGCCAAGGGCGTGTTTTAAGAGGCTCTCCAACTGCGTCCTTTGCGAAGCACTCCTTCAGGGCGCAGTTGGCCGAACGGCCCGCGGGGGCGCGGGCCTGGAGCGAACTCTAAGCTCAGAAGCAACGGCGACGTGTGGGTGGAAACGGCGTTTGGCGGTCACCTCCTCTCTGATCGGGCGCTATCGAGAATGCTTGTTTGATCCGACTGACGGAATTGCTGGTAACCAGGATGGGCATCGACCTCCAGGCAAGGGGTCGCTTTGCCGGGGAATCTCCGCTGATGATCCAATGAGGAACACCCGGAAGTCTACACCGGTCGGCGTTTTTGTCAAAATGGGTTACCCTGGCCTGGGGCGTGACATAAACACGGAGGAACGCGGCTGCGAGACTTTACCCGCGCGCGTCCACGCCATTCCGTATCTCTCTCCCAATATAAACCTGGCAGCGACCCATTATATTAACCGTTAGAAAGTGGTTTGAGGATACTCCCAATTACAGGATTTTCACGCCCGGATAAGTACACGTCGGATGCTCCTCAGGTTAAATGGCATCAGTCGCCAGGAATCGCCATAATCCGTCGAGCGCCACACATGGCCGTCGCTCAACCCGGCGTAGAGGTGGCCGGGGGCGGCCGGGTCGGTGAGGAGGGCGTAGGCCATGTAGTTCAGTGGCTGAGGCAGACCGCCGCCCAGTCTTTGCCACGGCCTGCCGCCCGCCGAGCGGAAGATATAAGCGTTGGCTTGGCCGTCAAGGTGCGCCGTGGGCACGCCAGGATTTGACCACGAGAACATCGGCGAGGCGGAGATATACCAAATGTCGGGCTGCGCGGGGTCGGCGGCGCACGCCCACCCGTAGTGCCGGTCCAGCCCCGCCGTGGGCTGCTGCCACGTTTGCCCGCCGTCGCGGCTATACGCCGCTCCTCCTCCCGTACCGCCGCCTTCATACACCCAGTCCCCGTTCGCCGCGTGGAACGTCAGCGAATGGCAATCCCGCAGCGCGCCTGGTCGGTGATCGCTCCACGTCTGCCCGCCGTCGTCGGTGCGCACGACGGCCCCCGCCTCGATGCCTGCGACAATCACCTGTGGATCGCTGGGTGAGAGGGCGATGCCCTGAACGTAGGCCGTGAAGGGCGGCTCGGCGGGCGAGAGCCAGAAGCGGCGCGACGGGATGCGGCGGAATGCGGTCATCTCGGCCCAGTGTGCGCCGCTGTCCCGCGAGACGAACAGCGCGGGCGGTTTTGTCCCCGCGTAGACGACTCCCGGCTCAACCCGGCTGACCGCGACGGCTTTGACGATATGCCCCATCAGACCCGCTGGTTGCCACGTCTGCCCGCTATCACTTGAGCGCAGCAGGCCATTGCCCTGCGTGCCCGCATAGATGATTTGCGGGGCGAGCGGGTCGGCGGCGAGGCAGCGCACGTCCTGGTCAGGCAGCAGAAACTCGACCGACCAGGCGCCGTCCTGAAATGAGGCGCGGGCGAGACCGGGGCCGGTTGTGGCGAGAAAGACTGAATTGGTCATGTGCAACTACGATTGCTGGTTTCTCCCCCGCTGACGGTGCACCTCCAGCGCGGCCTCGATGACCGGGCGTGCTTCCAGGTCTACGTCGTTGGCTTCAAATTGGACGAGCAGCCTCGGAAAATCCCATTGGTAAGGAACCCGGTGGGGTGGGGCGGTGATCTGGCGGAATTCGCCGACGCAGTGCCACTCCTCTTTCTGGTAGACCATCTCGATGGCCAGAACGGTCAAGGCTTCGGGAGCAGAAGCCAGAACCTGGCCGCCCCAGATTGTGGCAACCTTCCCATCCGAATCCAACTGACGGAGCAAGACGATGGACTTTGGTTTGTACTTGAGGTGTCTCATTTTCCTTAAATCCTCCATGTAATCAAGTGTTTCTTATGTCAAAAATTCATCGAGCGAAAGAGTTGACAAAATCTTTAATATGTAATATGGTATCTACACATCATATATGATACACCCAATTGGTTGAGATCTATATGGCAAAGGACAAATTCAGGCTTCCATCAATCGGTGCCGGACTGACACTCACAGAAAGAGTTTATGTCACCATCAAGAAGTCAATTCTTGAGCTTGACTTGAAGCCAGGCAGTGTGCTGGTGGAAGAGGACTTGGCCCGCCAGCTTGGCACAAGTAAGACTCCCGTCCGGGATGCTCTGTTGGCTTTGGAGCGCGATGGCCTGGTGGTCAAAATACCCTACAAAGGCACCTACGTTGCCGATGTCTCTCTCAAGGATGCCGTGGAAATATTCGAGTTGCGCGCCGTCCTCGAAGGGCTGGCGGGGCGGCTGGCTGCAAGATCATTTTCGCCCAAAGAACTGGACGAGGCTGAACAATTGCTGGACGCCGCCGACGCCGCCCGGGCGCGCGGCGATTTCGACGCCGCCTCGCGCTACGGGGCGGAATTCCACCGGGCGATACATCTGCGCGCGAGCAACCGCCGTTTGTTGCCTATCCTCGACCAGCTCGACGAGCAGTTGGAGCGGCTGCGCCGCATGTCGGACCAGGTCGAAGGGCGGCTGGTGAAGTCAAGCCACGAGCATCGGCGGGTTCTGGCTGCGCTGCGCGCCGGGGACCCGCACCAGGTGGAACAGGCCATGCGCGATCACCTGGAAAGCGTCGTCAAGGATTTTACACTGTCCCCGGCTGACAGCCAAACGCCGGCCGCCGCCGTCGCGCCTCCACTCAAGGAA
>DAOTXG010000388.1:0-17665 GCA_034435515.1 Anaerolineales bacterium | reverse complement strand
ACCGAATTGTCGGGGTAACGTTTGAGCACTTTCAGCACATCCCCCTGATGAACCACATCGAACATCTTGTCTTCGAGAACGCCGACGGCGTCGCCGTGGCTCGCTTGCGCTTTTGCGAATCCCGGCAAGGTGTACTGAGCCGGCGTCTCGGCCACGAGGCGGCTGAAGTCAACGCCTTCTTTGGGCCCGACGATACCGATGGTTTCCGGGCGGTCTCCGTCGAGGAGGCGCGTGGGGGCTGAACCAGTTTTTTCGGATTTACCATCCGCAAAGTCCGCCATCCGCAAGATGGTATCCAGCACCGGCGCCGAGAGTTGTGAGTAGTTCTCGGCTGCGGGCAGACCCGTCCACACATCGGAAATCACGTAGCCTTCAGGGTGCATTAAGTGCTTTTTGCCGCCCCAATCTCTCAAGGGCTGCCCGCAGAAAGTACAATATGGGTGAGGAAAGCGTATGCGCTTGACATTGAAACGCTGGTTGCCTTTGACAAAGAGGAGCATCGCGGCATGCACGGAAGGCAGGCCCCGCCTTTGTTGCCGAAGCGTAGACTGAATGGCAATCCAATATTTGAAAGTCAGATGTTTATCCAGGTATATCCCCAGTTCGGGTAAGTATTCGGGCCGCCCCTGAACAAAGAGCAGCCCCCCATTCTTCAGCACCCGCGCGCATTCCGCCAGGTCTGCCTTCAAGCTGTCTAAATTAATCGGCTCAAAGGCAGCGGTGACGACGACCATCAAATCCGCCGAATCATTGCGCGCCTCTTTAAGCATCTGACTGAAGTTGGCTTTATCTGGATAGACGATACGCATCCTGTCACCCTGCCGCTCACTTAAAACAGCTTGAAACTTTACGGCGCCTAACCCGCCTCAGCGACATCCGCCGCCTCACATTATAGCCCCACTCATCAACTTTGCGACTGGCGCGTAACTCCGGCGGTGAACCGCGCTGACGCCCAACTGCTGGAGCGCGGCGTGATGGGCGCGAGTGCCGTAGCCCTTGTGCCGCGCAAAGCCGTAGCCCGGATAGCGCGCGTCGAGCGCGGCCATCGCCCGGTCGCGGCTGACTTTGGCGACGATGGACGCGGCGGCGATGCTGAGAGAAAGCGAGTCGCCGTGCTCCGGCCAACGCTGCGGCAAAGGGATTAGAGACTGGAGATTGACGGCGTCAATCAGGAGAGCCTCGGGTTGGGGGTGGAGCATCGCCACTGCGCGCTGCATCGCGGCGCGCGTCGCCGGGAGGAGACCGTCGCGGTCCACTTCGCCCGGCCCGGCCCCGCCCACCCCAACCGCAATCGCCGCCGCGCAAATCATGTCGAACAGCCGCGCGCGCTGGCGGGGAGTCAGTTTTTTCGAGTCGTCCACGCCTTTGAGCGCGGCGCGCAGGCTGGGGCGGTCGAGCGGGAGGATGACGGCCGCGGCGACGACCGGCCCGGCCCACGCCCCACGCCCGGCCTCGTCAATCCCTGCAATCAGCGTGTGACCCTGCGCGAGAAACTTTTTTTCCAGCCGGAGATCGGGCATAGGAAGTGAACAGTGAACAGTAATCAGTGGGGAGACGAAAACCGATCACTGATAACTGCTTACTGATGACTGCTTACTATACTTCCCCTTGCGCCAGTTGCGCCGGATGACGAGGATGTCGCGCAGCATCCGCAGCGGGTCGAGGATAGGATGCACGCGGCTCTCGGAGCGGTAGTACCAGTCAATCGGCACTTCCACGATGCGGTAGCCGCGTTTTCGCGCAAGGTAGAGCACTTCGACGTCGAAGCTCATGCCATTGAAGACCTGAACGCGGAACAGGTCTTCGGCGGCCTCGCCCCGGAAGCATTTGAAGCCGCACTGGGTATCCTCGAACCCCGGCAGGGCGAAGAGTTTGACCAGGTTGCTGAACACGCGGCCCTGGATGTGGCGGTACGCCGGTTCGTTATAACGGCGCGCGCCCGGCGCTTCGCGTGAGCCGATGGCGACGTCGCAGCCGCTCAACTGCGGGGGGAGGAACTTGGCGACTTCCTCAATGGGCATGGAGAGGTCGGCGTCGCAGATGAAACGGTATTCGCCTCGCGCTTCGAGCATCCCCCGGCGCACGGCCAGCCCCTTGCCCCGCGCGCTCTCCCGGATCAGCCGCACCCGGCGGTGGTCGGCGGCGAAGGCCTCCGCGACGACGGCGGTGAGGTCCTGGCTGCCGTTCTCGACGACGAGGATTTCGCTGGCATAGGTCTGCCGGTCGAGGTAGGCGTTGACGGCGGTCAGCGTGGGCGGCAGGCGCTTCTCTTCGTTGTGGGCCGGGATGATGAGAGAAAGGAAGAAGTGAATGGACATCAGGGCAGAGCGTATTGCGTATTCCGTATTGCGTACACGAGATACGAAATACGCAATACGGAATACGCCGGTTCAGGATTCAGTCAGAATTGACTCGATGTAATCGTCTGAAACAACGCGCGCAGATTGCACTGCCCGGCGTTTTTTCAGCATCTTCGGAAGGCTCGCCAGGCCGGCCAGCTGGCCGCGCAGGCGCGCTCGCGCCGCCGCCCCGCGCCAGGCTCGCAACGCCTCCAGCGTGATCCGCAGCTGGGCGCCAATCATTTTAGCCCAATGCCGGCGCCAGACTGAGGCCGGGACATCCTTCGCCAGCAGATAAATGAAGTTGCGCCCATCGTGAAAACTGGCGGTGCCGCCGCCGCCGCTGGCCGAGAGTTTGTGATATACCACGGCCCGCGGCGCGTATACCGCCTTCCAGCCGGCCAGCTGCGCCCGCCAGGCCAAATCCACGTCTTCACACGAGAAAAAGAAGTCGTCGTCCAGCAGGCCAACTTGGTCGAGCATGGCGCGGCGATAGGCCGCGCTCCCGCCATTTGCCGAGAACACGTAGCCTTCGGCAAACTGCCCGCAGTCTTCCTGCCACACGCCGCGATTGCCGGGTGTGCCGTCGGTCTTGAAGAGATCGCCCGCCGTGTGCAGGATGTTTCGCCGGTCGAAGAGCAGCATCTTGGAGGCGACGATCCCGGCCTCGGGATGCCGCTCGAAGGCGGCCGCGACCTCGGCCAGCCAGTCCGGCGCGGCCTCGGTGTCGTTATTGAGCAAGATCAGGTATTCGCCCTGCGCCACCCGCAGGCCGGCGTTGCACGCCCCGGTGAAACCCCGGTTCTGTTCGAGCCGAATGACCCGGACCTCGGGGTAATCGCGCGCCATCAATTTGAGCGAGTCGTCGGTCGAGGCGTTGTCGGCGACGACGACTTCAAAATCTTGCCCGGCCGGCCGGCGCTGCGCGCGGAGCGCATTCAGGCAGGCGGGCAGATGGGCCGCGCCGTTCCAGTTGGGGATGATAATTGAGACAAGCATAAGGACGAAGGATAAGGGATGAGGGCGGAAGGATGAAGACTTTATTCCCCCTTCATCCGTTAGCCTTCATCCTTTCAGGAATTCCTCCAAGGCCTCCTCCCACGGCCTCAGTGTGATGCCCAGCGCGGCGGCGGTGGTGTTGGCGAGCGCGGTGAACTCCGGTGGGGTGGAGGGGCGAGGGAAATGCGCACGGGTGAAGGGTTCGACCGGGACGTGTCCCCGCCCGCTCAGCTCGAGGATTTTCCTGGCGTACTCGTAGCGTGAACAGTAGCCAGAATTGGTCAGATGGTAGATGCCAAAGCGCCCGGCGGCGATGAGTTTGATAATGGCCTGGGCCAGGTCGCCGACGAAAGTGGGGTTGGCGACTTCGTCAGTCACCACCTGCACTTGGCCGCGCTCGTCTGCCAGCGCCTGGATGCGGTGGACGAAGTTGCGCCCGCCTGGCGCGGTGAGCCAGGCGGTGCGGATAATATAGAAGCGCGTAGTCAAGTGACTGACGAACCATTCGCCCGCGAGTTTGGACCGGCCATAGGCATTGATGGGACGCGGCGCGTCGAACTCGAAATAGGGTTCGCGCTTCGCGCCGTCGAAGACCTCGTTCGTGCTGATGTAGGCGACCGCTGCCCCCACGCGGGCGGCGGCGAGGGCCACATTCTGCGTCCCCAGGCCGTTGATGCGGTAGGCCAGTTCCGGGTTGCGCGCGGCGCCGTCCACGTCGGTCATCGCCGCGCAATGAATGATCACGTCGGGCCGGGCCGCCTCTACTGCCGGGTCCAGCGAAGCCGGGAGGGTGATGTCCACATCGGGCAAGTCAATGCCATCGGTCCCGGCCAGGCGCGCCCGGAGCGCCTGGCCCAACTGCCCTCGATGTCCAGTAATCAAAATCCGCAATCGATCACCTCGCGCGCTGATGCTAAGTAAGTACCCAAAACTCCTGACTACTTTTTCTTATGCTCGCGGCGGATTTGCAATCCGCCGCCCTGCCGCCGGACGCTTCGTGCAAATCCGGCGGACACGGAGTTATTCCTTGACGAGTCCTAAGCGCAGAATTATAGCCGAGACGGGAGGGGGTCAACAAGCGGCGGGCGGCCAGGCGGCCAGGCAGGGTCGTTGCAAAGTCATCCGGCGATTTAAATCGCGGCAACATAAGGCGAAGTCGGCCTCCGCCGACTGGGCTTTTAGCCTCTGCAGGACGGCTTCGCTTTGCGTGTAGCGGGTGCACGCTTCGCGTCAACTGCCGCTGTCAAGGGACTGTGCAACAGCCCTGGGCAAGGAAGCAGGTAGCGGGTGGCAGGTAGCAGATGGCGGTGAGGGGGGCTGTTCCAGGCGATAAGCCAGCGGCCATAAGCAGAGTATAATCGGGGCGAGGCAACTATGGACAAAGCGACGAGAGTCTGGTGGTTAATGGCGGCGCTGGCCGCCATCGGCGTGGCGACGGGCCTCTGGCCTGGCCGGTCCCTGGCCCAGTCCAGCGGACAGGCGTTGGTGCTCACGCTGGAGGGGCCGCTGACCCCGGCGATGATCACCTACTTGCAGCGTGGGTTGGCCCGCGCCGAGAGCGAGGACGCCAAGGTCGTCATCCTGAAACTGAACACGCCCGGCGGGCAGGTCAACCACATGGAGAAGCTGGTGTCCGAGATCCGCAACAGCCGGACGCCGGTCGTCGTCTACGTGACGCCGCGCGGGGCCGGCGCGATTAGCGCAGGGACCTTGATCACCCTGGCCGGGCACGCCGCTGCCATGTCGCCGGAGACGACCATCGGCGCCGCCAGCCCGGTGGGCCAGGGTGGGGTAGATTTAGGCGAGACTTTGGAGGCCAAAGGCAAGGAGGCCATGCGGGCGCTGGTGCGCGCCCTGGCCGCTCGCCGCCCGGCGGAAGCAATCGCCCTGGCCGAGGCTTCTATTGAGTCGGCCAAAGCCGTCAGCGCAGAGGAAGCGCTGGAGATCGGACTGATCGACTTCATCGCCAACGACCTCCCCGATCTCTTGCGGCAATTGGAAGGTTTTGAGGTGGAAGTCAACGGGCAGCCCCGCACCCTGTCCACCATCGGCCTGGTCGTGGCCGAACAGCCCTGGGGCCTGCTGGAGACGGTCCTCAATTTGCTGACCAATCCCGAAATCATCGTCACGCTGCTCTCGCTCGGCTCGTTGCTGATCTGGGTCGAGGTTTCCCAGCCTGGCGGCTGGGTAGCCGGCACGCTGGGGGTGATTTGCCTGGCGCTGAGCTTCTACGGTCTGGGGGTGCTCCCGGTCAACTGGTTCGGCATCGTCTTCATCATTCTGGCTTTCGTGTTGTTCATCTTGGACCTCAACGCGCCGACGCACGGCGCGCTGACGGCGGCGGCGACCGGTTCGCTCATCGTGGGCGCGCTGGTGCTATTTAACTCGCCTGGCTCGCTGCCCTACTTCCGCGTGTCGGTACCCTACGTCATCGCCGTCTCGCTGGTCGTGGGCGGCCTGTCCTTCGGGTTGTTACTCATCGCCCTGCGCGCCCAACGCCGCCCGGTCGTCGTCGGAGTGGAAAGCCTGGTCGGGCGGGAGGGCGAGGCGCGCAGCCCGAACTCGGTGCAGGTAGCCGGCGAGCTGTGGTCGGCCGAGGCCGAGGAGGGCGTGCTGGAGGCGGGGCAGAAAGTGGTCGTGACGGCTGTCAAGGGGCTGCGGGTGCGGGTCAGAAAGAAATAATCACGCATACTCGTGCGACGCACTTTCGCCGACCCTCGAAGCGCAAGGCAGGGAGCGGAAGTGCGTCGCACATTGAAATAGACGCTATCAACTTTCCGGAGGAAAAGACATGCCTTCTACAGGGAGCCATCGGTTGAGAATGCAGGCTGGGCCGACGCCGGGCAAGGTGTACGAATTGACGCGAGACATCAGCACGATTGGCCGCGACTTGCGGAGCGACATCATGGTGAACGACGCGGAGGTGTCGCGCACGCACGCGCGGCTCACCGCGCAGGCCGATGGCTATCTGGTGGAAGATTTGATGAGCACCAACGGCACCTATATCAACGGCCAGCGGCTCACCGCGCCCCGGCTGCTGCGCGTCGGCGACATTCTCGGCCTGGGCGACACGGTGACGCTGCGCCTGGAAACTGCCTCCGAGGCGGAGCCGACGGTGGCTTCATCCGAACCCTCGCTCCCCGCCGCGCCGCCCCCGCCTGCCCCTGAGCCGGCGCCCGCCCGCGAGTCCCCGGCGATGCCGTCCGTCCTGGAGGGCGAGCCGGAGGCGAAGAAACGCGGCCCGTTGTTCTGGGCGGCGGTGGGCTGCGGCTGCCTCACGCTGCTGGCCTGCTCAGTTGTTTCCGTCGCAGTTGGGGTTTACCTCTGGAACGCGCCTGTAGAGTTTTGGCAGAGCATTGGGTTGGGGTAAGAATATGAAACTCCGCACTGGCGACCCCTGGATGACCGCCCGTGACTATGGCCGCTCGCTCGCCGGCCTGACGCTCAACCTGCTCGTCCGCGACATCGAACAGGCGCTCGTCTTCCACCGCGAGGTCTTAGGCGCAAGCGTCGTCTATAGCGATCCTGACTTCGCCGTGGTGCGGGCCGGCGGCAGCGAGTGGATGCTCCACGCCGACCACACCTATCAGGGGCACGCGCTGGAAGGGGTGATGCAGGGCGTGGCGCAGCGCGGCGCGGGCCTGGAGCTGCGCTTGCACGGGCGCGACCCGGACGAAGCCGAGGCCGCCGCGCAGAGGCTGGGGTTCAACATCCTCGCCAGCGCCAAAGACACGCCGCACGGCCTGCGCGAAGCGTTTTTGCAGGACGCCGACGGCTACGTCTGGGTCCCCGACGTGCATACCCGTGACGGCTGAGCCGCCAAACTTAACTCGTCTTCACCTTCACCCGGTCAATAATCTCCGCCGCCATATCGTAGCGCCCGAACGGCGGCATGAGATACGCGCCGCGCACCGCCGGGACGCACTGCAGCTCGGCCAGCAGTTCCTGGGCGAGGCGCACGCCCTCTTCCGGCCCGCGCTCGCCGGCTCCGGCCATGCGCTGGCGCACCGGCTCGGGGATAGTGATGCCCGGCACTTCGTTGTGCAGAAAGTTCGTGTGGCGCAGACTGTAGAGGGGCAGGACCCCTATTAAAAGCGGCAAAGTCAGCGGGCCGTGCCGGGCCTCGTACTGGCGGATGAACTCCCGCACGAGCGCGGCCTCGTACACCGGCTGGGTGAGCGCGAAGTCGGCCCCGGCCTCGATCTTCCTCCGCAAAGCCTTGCTCTCTTTGTCCACGTCCGGCGCGTTCATGTTCACCGCGCACCCGGCGAAGAACGAAGTCGGCTGCCCGATGTCCGCGCCCGAATGATCCACGCCCGCGTTGAAACCCTGCTTGATGAGTTTGATCAGGCCGGAGGGGACCAGGTCGTAATTGTCCATGGCCTCGGGATAGTCGCCGATGGAGGTGGGGTCGCCCATGACGACGAAGACGTTGCGCACCCCGAGCGCGTGCGCGGCGAGCAGGTCGCCCTGCACCCGCAGCAGGTTGCGTCCCCGCGTGGGGAAGTGCAGCACCGTTTCAATCTTTACCTCTTGCTGGATGAGGTGGCAGACGGCCCAGGCCGACATCCGCATCCTCGCCATCGGCGAGTCGGCCACGTTGATCACGTCGGCGCCGGCCTCGGCCAGCAGGTGCGCCCCGGCCAGCAGTTTGTGCGTGCTGAACCCGCGCGGCGGGTCCATCTCCACGCCGATGACGAGCTGGCCCGCGGCCAGTTTTTCCGCGAACTGGGTGGGGCGATCCGCGGGGGCGACGCGCTCTTCGCGTTCGGCGCCGGCGAAAAAGATGCGCCGTTCCCGCGCCGCGCCTGCGCGCGGCGGCGCATCGAGCGCGGCCCGCATGGCGGCGATGTGCCCCGGCGTCGTCCCACAGCACCCGCCGATGATCCTGGCCCCAGCCTCCGCGAACGCCAGCGCGTACTCGGCGAAATATTCGGGCGTCGCCGGATACATGATGCGCCCGCCCACCTGCTCCGGCCAACCTGCGTTGGGCTTCACCGCGAAATTCGCTTCGGGCGCGGCCTGTTTCATCGCGTTGAGAAGCCTCAGCACCTGCGCCGGGCCGCCGGAGCAGTTCACGCCGATGAAGTCCGCGCCGAGGTTCGCCAGCGCCGCGCCCACCCTGGCCGGGCTGTCCCCCAACAGCGTGCGGTCGTCGCGCGTGAAGGTCATCGTCGCGACGACGGGGACTTTTCCGATGTCCTTCGCCGCGCGCACGGCCTCGGCGATCTCAAACAAATCGCTCATCGTCTCGATCACGATAAGGTCAACGCCCGCCTCGACGAGCGCGACGATTTGCTCGCCGAAGGCGGCGTAGGCCTGCGCGGGCTTGACGCGCCCGAAGGGGGCGAGCCGCACCCCCAGCGGCCCCACATCCCCGGCGATGAGCACCTCTTTGAACGACGCGTCCACGACTTTCTTCGCCAACTCCACCGCCGCTGCGTTAATGTCGCGCACCCTGCTTTCCAGTCCATGCTGGCCCAACTTGAAGCGGTTCGCGCCGAAGGTGTTCGTGGCGACGAGTTGCGCCCCGGCGTCAATGTAGGCGCGGTGAATCTCGGCCACCGTCGCAGGCTGGGAGAGGTTGAGTTCGTCGAAGCACTTGTCGAACGCCGCGCCGTGCGCGTGGAGCATCGTGCCCATGGCGCCGTCGGCGAGGAGCATTTGTTCGGCGAAGGACGCCGCGTTGTAGCGTTTAGCGGAATAGAGCGCGTTCATGGGCTTGACTCCTGTGCTATAATCTTGATAGCAAATAAACGGGATTACCCGTTTTCGCCTCCCCAGCGAATAGTCGTCCGGTTAACGGCGTGCTCACTGTCAGTGTGGTGAGATAGTTGGGGAGGTTTTCGTGTTTAAATGCGCCAGACGATAGCGCAGGACTGAACAATTTCATAAAAACGGCTGTCACCCGCCGCGAATTGGCGATAAATGGCGCCCGCTGTCATATCTGCAACCTGCAGAAGCGGCTCGCTTTGTGAACGGCGCGGATAGATGCGCCGGATGCTGTGGCGCAAATCGGCCCCGGATAGCGTTTGCCGCAAAGCCCGCTTGAGGGCCAAGACCGTTGTCGCCGGGTTGCCGAATTCGTCCAGCACAATGATTGCCGATTGCAACTCAGGGAGAGTGTGCTTGAGCAAGTCGCTGAAGACCCGGACGTAGAAACCGGCGCGATCTAACCTCTGGAGTTCGGCGGAAAGAGCCAACTTGTTGACTGCCAGCGCGCGGATACTAAGGTCGTAATTCATCAATCCGCGCAGGAATAAGAACCGATTTGAGTCGGGAGAACGGTGAAAGCTGATTTCATCCGAGGGCTTCAACCGCAACTCCTGCTTGAAGGCGGCGACATAATCTCGCAAATCCTCTGGTTGATTTGTCAGGACGAGAGCGCCAACGAAGAAAGCGCTAGAACCTTTGCCAAAGCGTCGGCCAGCCTCGCCGGTTTCATCTCCGAAAGCATAGCCATATAGCGCCGCTGTTTCTTCATTCATACCATTGATAATTGATATGTCAGGTGGCCAGGCAAGTAGGGCGGTGGCGCGCCTCACCACTCCGGCAACCGCTGACCCAACATAAACTTGGTGATATAGCCAGCCTGCGGATGCCGCACTTTGCGCGTCAGGTCAATCACGGCCTGACGGTCGTAATCCACGCGCCGATGTTGCAGACGATAGCCAGACGTGTCGGCGTCGAGCAGGACGTAACTGGCGCGCAGGTCGGGCGGGAGCGGGTTGCTCACGCTGCCCAGGTTCACCATACGCACGCCGTTTACCTGGCGGTCCTGCGGCCAGTGGGTGTGCCCCACGCAAACCACATCCGCGTCACAGCCGTCCAGCAGAGCGGCTAATTCTGCGTCGCTCATCGTCGGGCGCATTCCCAGGCCGTCGTCCGTGCCGGGCGAAGCGTGGACGCCCAGCAAGCGCACGCCATCCGGCAAAGTCAGGCGCAGTTCGAGCGGCAAAGCGGTAAGCCAGTCCAGCCAACCCTCCGCCGTCACCATGCCCTGTGTCCAACTGAAACTGCGCTCCACGCCAATCAGGTTGGGCAACAGACCTGGATTGGCTTGCACATCGGCAGGTGTCGGCTCAGGACGGTCGCCTGCCGCCACGTAGCGGTCGGTGTTGCCGCGCACAAATTGCGCGTTGGGCAGGCGGGTCAGGCGTTCCAGCGCGCCCGCCGGGTCTGGGCCGATGGCGGCGAAATCGCCGAGCAGCCAGTAAGCGTCCACGCCGCCCTGTTGCTGAATGTCGGCGAGGACGGCGTCGAGGGCGAGGGGGTTGCCGTGGATGTCGGAGAAGAGGGCGAGGCGCATCGTGGGCTTAGCGTTCCTTCGGCCACAGCCGAAATTTCATCTGCTCAAAGTGGTGATCGAAGCCAAAGGCATCGGTAAGTTTGAGGCGCTGCATGACGACGAAACTGGTGCAGTCGGTGAAGGAAAAGTCCTTATCGTCGTATTTCCGAAATAAAGCCAGGGCCTCATCCCACAGGTCTTCGTCAATGCGGATGACTTGGATGTGCTTCTGCTCAAGCACCCAAACGGCGAACTTTTCGGCGGCGGCGTGGTTCACGGCGGTCACCAGGTTGGTAATCGTCTCATCCAGTACGTAATCTGTAGTGATCAAGCGATTGCTCTGGCCGATGATTTCCTGCATCGTGCCGCGAACTTGCGGATAGTATTGATCGCGCGGATTAAAGAGAGCCGTCCAACCGCTCGTGTCTACAAAGAGCCTCATTTCCGTCCGCCCTTCCGTTTCGTGACACGGCGCTTCCTGGTCTTGTAAGTGGTGGAGCTCTCTTTTACGGTTGCCGTGGGTTGAGACTTGAGTTGTGCGCGCAGGCGCTCACGTTCGAGGGCTTTTTCCCCATGCGGGTCGCCATAAATGTATTTGTCGTGGTTCACGGAGGAGTCGGAGATCCCACTGCCTCCACTTGCTTCTAGTTGGTCGAGGATCTCGAACAAGTTGCCCAGATCAAGCGGCTCAATGTCTTCCTCCGCCCCGTTCTCGCGGCGCAAGTAATCTTCCAGCGCCTCTCGAATCTGAAGCGCCAGCGTCAACCCGTGCTTCTTCGCCCGCCGCTTGAGTTCGGCATGAACTTTGGGAGGCAGGTAAATCTGCGTGCGCACCATTCGCTCAGCCATAAGTCACCTCCAGTCAAGTAATGTATATATTATACATTACCCGCTGCCTCCTCGCCCCGTCACCCTTTCACCCCGTCACGCTCTTTCGCCATCTCCCGCTCTAACTGCTCAATGCGCGTCCCGCCTACGCTGTAATACCTGGCCTCCGGGTGGTGAATGACTATGGCAGCCGTGGATTGCTCCGGGATGAGTTGGTAGGCCGGGCTGAGGCTCAGGCCCAGCTCGTCGGTGGCGGGCAGCAGCGTAAACACTTTCTGATGATCGTCGAGGTCGGGAATCGCCGGGTAGCCCCACGAGTAGCGCTTGCCGCGCCCCGGGGCGATGCTCAACTCGCGGCGGATGTGCCGATGCACGTATTCGGCGGTCGCCTCAGCGGTTTGCACGGCGAGGCCGTGGAAGAAGTAGGCTGCGCTATATTCGTTGCGCGCCTGCATGGCGTCGAACAGTTCGGTCGCGCGGCGGCCCACCGTCACCACCTGGAACGCGGCCATGTCCATCAGGCCCGAATCCACCGGGGCGAAATAGTCTGCCAGGCATAGGTGATCCTGCCCGTCCTGCCGTGGGAAGGTGAAGCGCATCAGTTCTTTCGGGCGCGAGCCGTTCTGAGCCGAGTATGGCTCGTACACAATCAGATCATTCCCCTCCGACTGCGCGGGCCAGTAGCCATACACCGCCTGCGGGTTGAACCACTGATGGAGCGCGGCCTCGCGGCGCATTTGCGCCAATCGCTCTTCAAATTCGGCCTTGAGTTTTTCCCACTCTGCACCATGGGTGTTCTTCGCCCCCCACGAGAGCCGGAAGAGCTCGTCTTTGAACAGATGCTCGAACACTAACTCCAGCGGCATCTTCTCGATCTTGCGCGGCCCCCAGGCGGGCGGAAGTGGGATTTGCGGGCGACGGTTGGCGACCTCCGATTTGATCATCGCCGCCGCCCTGACTTCCGACTTCCGGCCTCTGACCTCGACTTCCGCCTCGGCCCGGATGCGCCCCACGAAAGCGCCGCGCGTCTGCGGGTTCTGCAATTGATCCACGCTTTCCAGCCCCTCGAAAGCGTCTTTGCAGTAGAAGACGCCGGGGGCGTAAGGCACGCTGGCGTCGGCGTCCACGAAGAGGATACGCCGCCCGAACTTGCGGTTAATCGCCGCCCCGCCGATGAGCACCGGGATCTGCAGCCCGCGCTTGTGCAGTTCCTGCACGATGAGCGGCATCTGCTTCGAGGTGCTGACCAGGAGCGCGCTCAGGCCGATGGCGTCGGCGCCCACCTCGACCGCCTTGTCAATGATGACGTTGGCCGGAACCTGCTTGCCCAGGTCGAATACGGTGTAACCGTTGTTCGAGAGGATGGTCTTGACCAGGTTCTTGCCGATGTCGTGCACGTCGCCGTACACGGTCGCCAGCACGACCTTGCCTTTGGTCACACCCGCCTGCTTCTCGAGGAAGTGCTCGACGTGCGCGACGGCTCTCTTCATGACCTCCGCGGATTGCAGGACGAACGGCAGGATCAACTCGCCCGCCCCGAACTTGTCGCCGACCTCCTTCATCGCCGGCAGCAAGACGTGATTGAGAACCCACACGACGGCGCGGGAAGTATCGGGATTGGGGAATTGGTAATTGGGGACTTGGCGGAAGTTGGCGACGCCCGACGACTCACGCACCAGGCGCTCCAGAATTTCATCCAGGTCGGCCTCCACGTTCTCCTTCTTGCGGTGCAGGATGCGCCAGTGGACGCGCTGTTCGGGCGTCATTCCGGCGGTCTCGTCCACCGCTTCTTCGGCCTTGACCTTCACACCCTCGAAATAGGTGATGAAGCACGGCAGCGCGTCCGGGCGGCGGTTGAAGATGAGGTCGTCAGCCAGCTCGCGCTGCTCCGCGGGGATTTCGGCGTAAGGCGTAATGTGCTTGGGATTGACAATCGCCATATCCAGGCCGGCCTGCACGCAGTGGTACAGAAAAACGCTGTTCAGCACCGCCCGCGCGGCCGGCTTGAACCCGAAAGAGACATTGCTGACCCCCAGCGAGGTGAGCACACCCGGCAGGCCCTCTTTGATTCGCTTCAGGCCCTCAATCGTCTCGACGCCCGAGTTGACGAACTCGGCGTCGCCCGTCGCCAGCGTGAACGTCAGGTCGTCGAAGATCAGCGCGTCGGGCCGCAGGCCGTATTCGCCGACGACGATGTCGTAAATTTTCTGCGCCACTTCGAACTTGCGGTCGGCGGTCTTGGCCATGCCCTGCTCGTCAATCGTCAGCGCGATGACGGCGGCGCCGTGCGCCTTGACGAGCGGGACGACCGCGTCAATGCGCCGGCGTCCGTTTTCCATGTTGATGGCGTTGACGACGACGCGCCCCGGCGCGGTCTTCATCGCCGCTTCCACGACCTCGGCTTCGGTGGTGTCAATGACCAGCGGCGCCTCGACGCTCATGCTCAACTTCTTCACCACGGCGCGCATCTGCGCGGCTTCGTCGGCGCGCTCGGTCAGGGCCACGCACACGTCGAGCGTATGCGCCCCGCCCTCGATCTGCTCGCGGGCGATGTTGAGAATCCCGTCGTAATCCTCCGCCAGGAGCAGCTCCTTCATCTTTTTGCTCCCTTGCGAGTTCAACCGCTCGCCGATGAGCATTGGCGGGGGGTCCTGGATGAGCGGCGTCGAGCGGATAGCCGACGAAACTAAAGGCAGAGGGGCGGAAGGGCGGGGACGTTGGGGGCGGTTGCCAATAGCCTTAACCAGCAAATCCAGGTGCGCGGGAGTCGTGCCGCAGCAGCCGCCCACCGTGCTGACGTCGAACTTTTCCACAAACTCCGCCAGTTCCGCCGCGAACGGCGCCGGTTCGAGCGGGTAGACCGCCTGCCCGTCCACGTTCAAGGGCAGGCCCGCATTGGGGATGCACGAGACCGGGAGGGCCGCGTTCTCTGCCAGGTAGCGGATCGGCTCGCGCATATGCTCCGGGCCGGTCGAGCAGTTCAACCCCACGACCTCTATCGGCATCCGCTCCAGAGTCGCCAGGGAGGCGGCAATGTCGGTTCCCAACAGCATCCGCCCGGTCACGTCGAGCGTCACCTGCGCCTGGAGGGGGACCCTCTGCCCGGTCTGTTCAAAGGCTTGCTGGAGGCCGAGGATGGCGGCCTTAACTTCGAGAATGTCCTGCGAGGTCTCGACGAGCAGCAGGTCGCACCCGCCCTCGACGAGGCCGACGGCCTGCTCGCGGAACACGTCGGCCAGTTCGTCGAAGGTGATGTTCGAGAGCGCCGGATCGTCGGCGGAGGGCAGCATCCCGCTGGGGCCGATGGAGCCGGCGACGAAGCGCGGCCGGTCGGCGGCGCTGAAGCGGTCGGCGACGCGGCGGGCGAGCAGCGCGGCAGTGCGGTTCATCTCGACGATACGGTCCTGCAAGCCGTACTCACGCATGGTGAGGCGATTGGCGCGGAAGGTGCAGGTCTCCAGCACGTCACAACCGACTTTCAGGAAAGAGGCGTGGATCTCCTCGACGACCTGCGGCTTGCTGACGACGAGGTAGTCGTTGCATCCCCAGAGTTTCTCGCCGCCGAAATCGGCGGCCGAGAGGTTGTAGCGCTGGATGCTCGTGCCCATGGCGCCGTCGAAGACGAGCACGCGCCGTGACAGGGCGTCGAGGTAGCGAGAGTTTGTAAACGACAGATGGCTCATATTCTCTTTCTCTTTCTTTTTCTTTTTCTCTATCTCCACAAGCCCGGAAAACAAAACGCCTCTTCTGTGAAGAAGAGGCGGCATAGGCAAACTGACGAAGTCAGACCTCATCTTCCAGAATTTGGATAACCGCCAGGGTTATCCCTACTGCCGGAATTGGCACCTTCCCGATGCTTCAGGGGTTGCCGAGGTTTCACAGGGCCGGTCCCTCCACCTCTCTGGATGAGTGCGTGCGGTCAGCACGCTATAGAGTTGTTCGGCAACATCTACGCGGTCGGCGAAGATGTCGCGGGACAAGTTTGAAACTTGTCCTACGATATTACCACAAACGCGGGGCGCGCGTCAATCACTTGCTCAGAAATTCGACGGCGGCGGCTAAACCCGGGTCGTTGTCGGCCGAGAACTGATCCCAGTCCTGGACCACGGCGATATCGGGCTTCAGGCCCGATTGGGCGAGGTCGGCGCCGTTCGGGGTGCGGAAGGCAGAGGTCGCCAGGAACAGCCGTGACCCGTCGGACAGCGGGATTTCGCCGAACCCTTCGACATCGCCAGGCGTGGGCAGGCCCACCAACGTCGCCCGTTTCGCGCCTTGCAGGGCCGCGGCAAAGATTTCCGACGACCCCTGCGTGTCCGGGCCGATCAAGATGACCAGGGGCAGCGTTTGCGACCCGCCGATATTCTGGCCGGTCACGCTGACGGTTTCCGTCGTCGTCCGGGTGTAGAATTCGCCCAGCGCGCCGTCGCCGAACAACGTGAACATCGGGCCCAGCGGCCAGCCCGCCCCGCCGGAGTGGGAGACGCGCAAGTCCAGGATCAGGCCCTGAGGCTCGGAGGTCGCTGCCAGTTCCTGCAGGTTCTGAGCGATCAGGTCGGCCATGTCCGGATCGGCGACGACCGGAATGCGATAATAGGCCGCCTGCACGTCGGGAATCACGGCGGCCCACACGTTGTCGGCGGCGGTAATCTGGCCGCGCTGAATTGTCAGGTCGCGCCGCCGGCCCTCCGGGCTTTGAATGGTGAGGGTGACAGAGGTATTGGCTGAACCACGGATGCGCTGGGCCACGGTTTCGGCTTCGTCGGCGCGGATCGGTTCGCCGTCAATGGCGTAGATGCTGTCGTGCGCCTGCAACCCGGCTTTTTCGGCGGGCGACCCTTCGATGACGGCGAGGATGACGACGTGCGGCTCCGGCTCAACGCGGAAGGCGATGAACGCGCCAATCCCCTGATAGCGGCTGGCGTCGGTAGACTCGGCTTCCAGGCGTTCAGCGCGGGTCTGGTAACTGGCGTCGCCCTCGGGCAATTTGCCCAGCATGTCGCGGATAGCCAGGGCGAACTCGTCGGCCGGCAGCCCGGTGGAGATTTTAGCGCGATACTCCTCGCCGACGGCGTTCCAGTCCACGCCGCCGTAAGTGGGATCGAGATATTGATCGCGCACTGCCGCCCACACCGCCTCAAAGATTTGCAGTTGGTGCTCGGCGTCGCCCGAGGCTGCGGCCGGCTGGGTTGGCGGGGGGGCTGGCGTGCGCGCGACCAGGCGGGTGTACGCCGGGAGATTGCACGCCAGGGCGAAGAAAAGGGTCAGGGCCGCCAGCGCGGCGAGGCGCAGGTGAGGTCGTGATGGCATAGCGTCCTCAAGCTCCAATGTCTAACTCACCGGCTCTTTGTAAATCTTGAGCCGGCCCATTTCGTCGCCGCAGCCTTTGCACGACAGGATCTCGATCTTGAACTCGTGTCCGCCGCTCATCCACTTCATCGCCTCCTGGATGATGCCGACGGCCACGTGGCACGTGGGCTTATCCGTCTTGCGGTTCCAGCACATCGAACAGCGCTCCAGGGTATAAATGAAATGGTCGTCGAGTTCGCGCGTGTTGCTGACTTGATCGGTGGAAGCGTTGAAGACTTTGGCAATCGCCGGCACGGCGATCTTGATCTTGGTCCCCAGCGGCAGGACCTTGAACGCCAGGTCGCCGGCCCCGGCCAGCGCGCCGAAGTTCTTCAGGCCGTTGGCAAACAATGCCCGTCCCGCCCGCTGGGCCAGCCCGCGCCCGCCGCGCGGGCCGTAAATTTCCTCGAGCGCGTTGAGCAGGGCGGCGATGTAGACGAAGTCGAACTCTTTGGCCAGGTTGTCGGGCGGATAGTTGTCAATCAGGTGATCGAGCTTGGCGAGGTGCAGGATGGCATTCAGGCCGTTCTTCCCCATCACTTCTTCCAGCGCCATCAGAAAGATACGGCCCATCATGTTGGGGTAGTAGAAACCGCTCTTAGGCAGTTCAGTGCTCATCAGCCGCCTCCGCAAAGTTTGGATACCGTTTGCCCTATTCTACACCAGGTTGCTCGACAACGCGCCTCCACTATCGCCTGATCAGCGGCAAATACAACTGCGCTGGCGCGCCCAGGGAAACCTCAGCTGGCCGATCGTTATCCCACGCTAAGGCTTCCGCCATCACCTGTCCGCCGACCGTGAAGCGCACCACGCGCCCCGGCGCGCCGCAGCCCTCTGCGCCTGGCCCGTCTGCCGAGACGTTCAC
>DAOTXG010000387.1:0-4176 GCA_034435515.1 Anaerolineales bacterium | reverse complement strand
CGGGTGGTCAAATGGTCTGGTGGTCGCGGCTGAAAGCCGGTCGAGTGGTCGCGGCTGCAAGCCGGTCGGGTGGTCAGGTGGTCAAGCGGCGTATCGGGCGGCTCGATGCGCCCGTCGTCGTCCAGCCTGGTCGCCCGGCGCTCGTTCTCGAACTGGGCCACAATCTCTTCAATCGTCTCCGGCCTGAACCCGAGCGCGAAGCCTGCGTCGCGGATGGCGCTGGCCAAGCGGTAGGTGACGTAGGTGCAGGCCATCGCCGCGTGGTCTCTGCCCCAGCGCTCGTAGACGTATTGGATGACGGCTTCCCGCCGCGCGGCGTCAATGTCCAGGTCAATGTCCGGTGTGCCCTCCCCTGAAGGGGATCTTCGACCGTGCTCGACCGAGATGAACCGCTCGACGACCAGGCCCTGGGCGATGGGGTCCACCGCGCTGATGCCGAGCAGCCGGGCGACCAGGCTGTTCGCCGCCGAGCCGCGCCCGTGGCACAGGATGCCCTCCCGCTGGCAGAAGTTCACGATGTCCCACACGACCAGAAAGTAGTTGGCCAGGCCCACTTGCTCGATGATTTTCATCTCTTTCTCCAGCAGTTCCTCGGCCTGGCGGCGATGGCGGGGGTAATACTCAGCCAGTCGCTTCAGGCACAACCGGCGCAGGTAGGCGTGCGCGTCCAGCCCGGCCGGGGCCGGGTAAGCCGGGAGCGTCTGAATTCCCACCGGCGGGGCGGCGTGGCACCGCCCGGCGACTCCGAGCGTGTTCGCGACGGCTTCGGGCAGATCGGGATAGAGCGCGTACATGGCCGCCGACGAACGCAGAAAGTATTCATGGTTCGGGCGTAGGGGCGACGGTCGCGTCGCCCGTGCCATCCCGGGCAGCGGCACACGCTCGCGGACGCTGACCAGCACGTCTTGCAAGTCGGCGTCGTCGCGGGTCAGGTAGTGGACGTTCCCGGTGGCGACGCATTTCAGGTGGAACTCTCCGGCGAGTGCGGCCAGCGCCTGGCTCAGCCGCCGATCGTTGCGTTGGAGATTGCGCTGGAGTTCGACATAGACATTGGCGGGGGTGAAGACGCCGACGAGCGTCTGGAGCGCCTGCCGCGCGCCAGCCCAGTCACGCTGGGCGAGATGTTGCGAGACCAATCCTTTGTGGCAGCCGGTCAGGCAGATCAAGCCCTGAGCGTGGTCGGGCAGGTCGGCCCACGGGAGCGATACTTGTCCTTTGGGTGCGTTGGCCCGCCCTTTTGTGATGAGTTGGCACAAGTTGCGGTAGCCGGTCTGGGTCTCGGCCAGGAGCGTCAAATGGCTGCCGTCTGCGAGCGTGATCTCCGCGCCGATGATCGGCTTGAGGCCGCAGGCTTGGGCGTGCTTGAAGAACGGGACGATCCCATACAGCGCGTCGTGGTCAGTCAGGGCAATCGCGGGCAGGCCCAGCTCTGCCGCGCGCGCAGCCAGGTCTTCGGGGAACGGCACGCCGTCGAGCAGGCTGTAGCAACTGTGGGCGTGCAGTTCACAGTAAGGGCCACGCCCGGTCGAGATACCACTCGCCATCCAGCAGGTTCTGGAAGATGTTCCGCAGTGAGCCGTCCGCCAGGATGACGCGGAAGTAGTCGCGCCGTACAGGTCGAAGATCCCACCACAGCCGTTCTTCGCGCCAGTGCTCGTCAATCCCGAGCACGACGCGCGTCGCGCCGCCGAAGATCAGTCGTCCGGGCAGGCCATCCGGGTTGAGCGCCACGTCCACTTTGAGCGGCACGGGCGGGCCGAGCAGCGCGGCAATGCGGACCACTGCCTGCCCGAAGCGGTGGTAGAGCAGTTGCAAGACTTCTTCGAGCCGGGTCTGTTTTTGGGGTACCCCGGCCTGGATGAGCGCCATCTGGTGCTGGCCGAGGTGCCAGGGGCGCAGGGGGTAGGCGCTCAGCGCGACGTTTTCCACTGGCGGGAGAGTTGGCAACCGCCCGAGCAGTTGCGCGGCCAGGCGGCCGAGCCGGGCCTCGTCCGACGTGGGCGGCTTGACCGCCTGCCCGGCTTCGAGCCACTGCCCGGTTTTGTCGGCCAGCGCGAGTTTGAGCGCTTCCGCGTGATAGCCCTTCGCCGTGAGCGCCTTGCTCAACTGCCAGCTCAGGCGCTGGGCGACGTTGAACAGGATTTGACGATCACTAACCGCTTCTTTCATCCGCATCGAGCGGACGAGGCGCAGGGGGGGCATGTCCGGGTTGAGCGGGCGGGGGTCGTTGCCCCGCGCGAGTTCGTACAGGCTGGCCATCTCCCCGCTGAACTGGCGCAGCACCGCGGCCTTGCCGAGCGCAGCCAGGTCGCCCAGCGTGTGGATGTCGAACAGCATCAATCGTCTGCGAATCTCGCCCGGCAGGTTGGGCAGGACAGTGAGGGGGAGCGGCGCCAGAAATTCTCGTCCCACCGGTGGGACGACGACCACGCCATTCGCCGGGGCCTGCCGCGCGGCTTGCTGGGCGATGAACTTCCCCGTCGCCAGCCCGACGCAGATAGTCAACCCGCTGGCTGCGCGGGCGGCTGAACTCATCGCTTCGGCAAGCGCGTGCTCGCTCCCATGCAGGCGCTCCAAACCTTGCCCTGAGCCTGCCGAAGGGGCACGTACGTCCATCAGGAATTCTCCCAGGCCCACCGTCTCGATGACTGGCGTAAACGCAGTCAAGGCCGCGTGGATCGCGCCGTGCAGCGCGTGATAAGTCATCTCGTCTGGCTCGATCACGAGCGCGGCAGGTACGATCTGCCTGGCTTGATAGAGTGACATCCCGATCTGGACTCCAGCGTTTGCCACGTCATCCGTCATGGCGAACACGGCCGTGCTCTCGACGGGGTGCGAGATGATGATAGGCGTGCCTGCCCCACGTTTTTGTCCCTCGACCTGGGTGGGGAGATTGTCGGCCAGCACGCAGGCGATGCGCGTTGTCATCACCTGTTTACATTAGCGCACAAATGTTCTATTATGAATCTAACCAAACTGACGATTTGGTTATAAAGCCGTTAGGGTCGCGTTAGAGACGCGGGAGGTGACGATGGGCACGGACTACATCACGCTCGACGAGGCTGCCGAACAGAGCGGGCTGCATCCGAACACGCTGCGGCGGTTATTGCGCGAGGGGGTGATCCGGGGGTTCAAGACGGCGCACGAGGGCAAGCAGCGCTGGCTGGTCTCGGTCGCGTCGCTCAAGCAGTACGCCGATCCGGTCTATGGCTTCTTGCTGGACCTGCCGGGGCCGAAGTTATTTTTGAGACGGGTGGAGGAGGCCGACGAGGAGGACGAATAACCAGGAACAGTGCAGGTGCAAGCGCCCGCGCTGATCGGGGCGGGCACAGCCAGGCCGTGTCGGCACGGCGATGAGCATCCGGCGAAGCGAAAAGAGATTCCTTCATCGCTTTGTAGAAGACCAAAGCCTGTCGAAAAGATGCGCGGATTCGCATCCCACAGTATAATCCCCACAGTCCAATCTGAAATAGCGCGACAGCCAACAGGCAGCAGCCTGCGCGGGCGGGGCGCGTGGCAGTGGAATGACGAAGGACAGCACCATTTCCGGCCATCCGCCGAGCGCGCGGGTGGCCGTTTGTTTTTTCTCCAACAGTCATCAGAGTAACGACGTGGCCAAGCTCGAACACCTCAAGCGCGGCGCATCCGTCAAAGGCATCCTACCCGATCAAGTGGTCACGGTGGTGGATGCCAAATGGTACGGCACGACTGCGCTGGAACTGACGTACAAAGACAGCGGCGGTCGGCCCGGCAATCTGTTGCTGTACCGGGATGATGAGCCGCGCCTGGAGGTCGTGACGACTGGCCGGCCCTGGAGCTTTGATGGGGACGGCGCTTTGCTCCGCCTGGTGTCCGAGGCGAACCGCATCCGGCTGGCCCATCTGTTTGACCCGGTGCTCGCCGTCCACACCTCGCTCGTCGAACCCCTACCCCACCAGATCACGGCGGTGTACGAGGCCATGCTGCCCCGCCAACCCCTGCGCTTTCTGCTGGCCGACGACCCCGGCGCGGGCAAGACCATCATGGCCGGCCTCTTCATCAAGGAGCTGCTGGCCCGCGGCGACCTCAAGCGCGCCCTCATCATCTGCCCCGGCTCGCTGGGCGAGCAGTGGCAGGACGAGCTGTCCGAGAAGTTCCAGCTCCCGTTCGAGATCCTCACCAGCGACAAGCTGGAGT
>DAOTXG010000386.1:0-14275 GCA_034435515.1 Anaerolineales bacterium | reverse complement strand
CCCTTAGGGTCTGAAATCGAGTTATTTTTAGACGGCCCCTGAGCGGTCTCGGCCATAATTAGTTTCAGACGCTGATAAGCCGCCTCGGTCGGGGAATGGCCGAGGGCCGCCACCACCTCCTCCGGGCGACCGGTCGCGCCCTCGCGGGCAGCCAGCCGCATGACGAGCGTATGCCCCAGTTCGTCCGAGGCGGCGCGCGCCAGCGACTCGACGAGCGGGCGCAGGTCGTATTCCTTCTCGCGGCGCACCCGCCTGATCTCGGACCGCGCCAGCAGAGCGGCGATCCGCTCGTCCATGTCGCCAGGGCTGAGGGCGCTGGCGACTGTCACCCGGTATTCGGCGGCGATGACCTGCGTCTGCAGCGCGGGTGCGCGCTCGGGCGCTTCTACGACTTCCAGCACCTGAATCCCTGGCGGGGCAGCGCGTTCCAGCGCGGCGCGGGCCTCGGCCAGGGCCTGCGGCTTCTCCATCCAGGCGTCAATCAACTCGCACTCGCTGGTGAAACCAAGAGGCAGGGCCGAGGCGAGGTTGATTTTGGGCTGCGGGTTGAAGCCCTCGGAGTAAGCCAGCGGCAGGCGGGCGCGGCGGAACGTGCGCTCCCACGTCTTGTGCAAGTCGAGGTGGCCGCTGAACCGCATCGCGGCGGTCTTGGCGAAGGTGATGCGCAGGCGCTGCATGGGGGACGTATTGCGTATTGCGTATTCCGTATTGCGTAGGTGGTGGAATACGTGATACGCAATACGCAATGCGGACTACGTTCAATCGCTCAGAGAGTCGGGCTGGCGCATACGGCGACAGTTTCGTCCGCGCGCAGCGCCATGCAGTTCACGCCCTGCACCACGCCGTCTTTGGCCGGGACTTCATTGGCCTTGAAACGGATGATTTTGCTCAGGCGCGAGATGACGAACAGGTCGTCCGTGTCCTTCACGACCAGCGCGCCGATCAGCCGCTCGGTCTTCATCGCCATTTTGCCGCCCGCGCCCGGCGCCTTGTTGGCGTTGAAACCGGACATGAGCCGGATGGTCCCCCGGCCTTCTGCGCCGAGGAGGAAGACCCCGCTCTCCGGGCGCACGGACAGCAGCGCAAAGGCTTCGTCGCCATGTTCAGCGTCCAGCCGGATGCCCAGCGCCCCGGTCAGAGGGACTTGCTTTTCGGGGAAGCGCAGCGCCAGGCCGCGCCGCGTGGCGATGAACAAATCGCTGTCGCCCGGCGTCCAGCACGCCGTGACCGGCGCGCCGAATTCGTCCGCGTGGTACAGTGTGAAGCCGGGCTGCATCTTCTCGCCGACCAGGTGCGCGGGCGCGATGCGCATCCAGGCCTTCGCGGTCAGCACCACGAGATAGCCGCGCTCGTGCGACGGCAGAAACACAGCCGGGCGTTCGTCCGCCTCCAGGGGCAAGAGGCCATCCAGCGACTGTCCGCGACTGCGAACCGGCGAGGCCGGGAGAGCGCTCACCGGCAGGCGAAAAGCCCGCGCCCGGTCGGTGAGGACGACCAGGCTTTGCGACTCGTCGGCGCTCACCAGCGCCGTGGGCGCGTCGTCGTCGCGCAGCTCGATGTCAAAGATGCCCATGCCGCCGCGCCGCTGCCGGTTGTAGAGGTGGCGGGGAGTCCGCTTCACCGCACCCGCCTGACTAATAGTAATGATGTTGATGGTCGTCGGCGGCTCCGAGGCCTCGAGCGGCTCAGCCAGCGCCATCTCGTCGACCTCGGCGGGTTCAGCCCCGCCCGGCAGGTTAGCCTGCGCGCGGAGGCGCTCGACTTCGGCTTCGAGGAACTCGACGTAGGCGCGGATATCTGAATTGAGATCGGAGAGATCAGGACGTTGGGCGTTCATACTATCGGACGCGACCCAGCACCAACTCTATGCCGTCGAGTCGGCCCACCAGATCTCGCCTTGTTCCATTACATTACCAAGTTTCTCGTTCAAGCGAGCGGCTCTGAAGTCTTAGTAGAGCGGGGTCGAGTGACGAGGGTATGCTGGCGTATAGCGCATCCAGCCGCGAGGTGATTTCAGCAGGGGAAAGTCTTTTGAGCGTGCGCTTTAATTGTTGGCGTTCGCGCAACATTTGCTGCAAGAGTTTATCAACCGGGATGCCTGCGGCCTTAGCCTCAGCCTGAATTTCCTCTGCGAGTTGATCGGGAACTTGTAGGTTAGTCATCGCTTATACCTCACTTTGATACCCACCTCTGTTCAATCGCCAGCCACCGGCAATGGCAAACTCACCGCTTGCGACGCCGGCGCAGCCATCTTCCCGCGCAAGTGCTTCGGTTTCACTTCGGGGCACTCCCATGCCTCGCCAGGGGTTTGCATGCGCAATTGGGTGAAGTGGGGCAGGATGCCGCAGGCGAAACATCGCTCGCGGCAGTCAACGCGGGTCTGCCCGCGTAGGCTCCACAGGTAGTCCTCGGTGAGGAACTTCTTCTTCACCGCCACGTCAATGTGATCCCAGGGGAAGGTCTCGTCAATCAAGCGGGGTCGGTGCGTGTAAAACCGGGGGTCGAGGCCGCAGGCGTCGAAAGCGTCTTTCCAGGCCTGATAATTGAAGTGCTCCTGCCAGGCGTCGAACTTCGCTCCGCGTTTCCACGCTTCGAGCAGGACGCGCCCGAGTCGGCGGTCGCCGCGCGAGAACCACGCTTCGAGCTGGGTCTCCTGTGGGTTGTTCCAGTTGAGTTTCAGCCCCGGCCCGCGCAGTTCGCGCTTGAGCAGTTCCTGCTTGGCGAGGATCTGCTCGACGGCGTCGCACGATACCCACTGGAACGGCGTGTGCGGCTTGGGCACAAACGTGCTGACGCCGGCGTGGACGTTGGCCTTGTTCCCCAGCACTTTCCGGCCCTCGGCGCGCACGGCCTTGCACAGGTCGGCGATGGCCTGCACGTCCTCCAGCGTTTCCGAGGGATGGCCGATCATGAAATAGAGTTTGATCGTCGTCCAACCACGCGAGAAGACCTCGCGCGCCGTGTCGAGCACCTGCTGGGTGGGCACCGGTTTGTTGATGATGTTCCGCATGCGCTCGGTGGCAGCCTCCGGCGCGAAGGTGAACCCGCCGCGCTTGTGGTCTTTGAGCAATTCCATCAACGCCACCGAGGCGCTCTCGATGCGCAGCGAAGGCAGGGAAATGTTGAGATGTTGGCCGCCGTACTTCTCGCCCACGCGCCGCACGAGTTCGAGGATGTCGTCGTAATCCGACGACGAGAGCGAGAGCAGCGCCACTTCCTCGAAGCCAGTGTTTTGCAATCCTTCTTCGATGGCTTCGAGAATCTCGTCCACACTCCGCTCGCGCACCGGGCGGGTGATCATGCCCGCGTGGCAGAAGCGGCAGCCGCGCGTGCACCCGCGCATGATCTCGATGGGGTAGCGGTTGTGCACCGTGTCAATGTATGGCACGAGCATCCGCGTCAGGGGCTTCGGCAGGCGGGGGACGATGCGCTTGACGACCCTGGCTGGGGCCTCGGGCGTGGTGGGCACGGTCGCCGCGACCGTCTCATCTTCGTTGTAGATCACCTCGTACAGCGCCGGGACGTAGACGCCCCAGATGCCCGCCAACGTCTTGAGCAGCGCCGTCTTGTCGCGCCCTCCCTCGACCTTCCATTTTTGGTAAGCGCGGATAATGTCGAGGATGACTTCCTCGCCCTCGCCGACGACGAAGGCATCCACGAAATCGGCGACCGGCTCGGGGTTGTACGTCGAGTGCCCGCCGGCGATGACGAGGGGATAGTCCGGGCCGTCCCCTGAAGGCCGTAGGCTTCGACGTTCCATGCTGAGGAGCGGCAACCCCGCCAGGTCGAGGAAATTCAACAGGTTTGAGTACAACTGCTCGTAAGGCAGCGAAATGCCGAGGATGTCAAACTCGCGGAGGGGGTGTTTTGTCTCCAGCGAGTAAAGCGGCAGGCCCTCGCGGCGCATGGCGGCTTCCATGTCAGTCCACGGGCAATAGGCGCGCTCGGCCAGCAGGTCGGGCTGTTGGTTGACAACGTCATACAGGATCTGCACGCCCAGGTTCGACATGCCCAGGTCGTAGAGGTCGGGAAAGGCGACGCAAATGCGAGTCCGAACCTGATCCCAGTCCTTGACGACTGAGTTAAGTTCGCCGCCCGTGTACCGGCCCGGCTTTTCGACGGTGGGAAGCAAGCGTTCGAGCGCGCGCTCGATTTGTTCAGGGGTAAGCATAGCCTCTCCGTAAAACGTATCTCGTAAAACGTAAATTACGTTTTACGCTTTACGTTTTGGATTATAGCACAGGCGCTTCCCAAAACTATTCACGCTAT
The DNA here is from genome assembly GCA_034435515.1 of Anaerolineales bacterium. Classification (GTDB taxonomy): domain Bacteria; phylum Chloroflexota; class Anaerolineae; order Anaerolineales; family UBA6663; genus DATDRS01. The sequence goes on along the minus strand of DAOTXG010000386.1, from coordinate 10,006 downwards.
GGTAGAATGTCGTCGTCAACCGCTAGATGCCCCCATCGTCTAGGGGCCCAGGACGTGGCCCTCTCAAGGCCAAAACCGGGGTTCGAATCCCCGTGGGGGCACACCCGTCAGCCGCTCAAACCTCCCCCGGATGAGCGGCTTTCGCTTTCCTGGCCCTCGCGCTATTTATGGCTTTGACAAGAGAGATGAATGGACTACACTTAGCGACAATCTTACGGAATACGCAACACGAAATACGGAGGCAAACATGAACCCGTTTCGCATACTCTCCCTCGACGGCGGCGGCATCCGGGGGATCATCACCGTCACTCTCCTCCAGCGGTTGAATTCCGAGCCAGGCCTGGGCGGCTGGCTGGACGGGGTCCACCTGATCTCCGGCACCTCGACCGGCGGGCTGATTGCGCTGGGCCTGGCTCACGATGTGGATCTGCAGACCATCGCCGACCTGTACGCGACCAAAGGCTCCGCCATCTTCGACGACTCGTGGCTGGACGATCTGGTCGACCTCGGGCAGATCGCCGGCGCCGAGTACGACAACCGGAACCTGGAACGAGAACTGCGGCGTCTCTTCGGCCAGACGACGCTGGCGCAGCTGCGCAGACGGGTGCTCGTCACCGCCTTCGACCTGGACAACGAAGCCCCCGACAGCGGACGGCGCACCTGGAAACCCAAACTTTTCCACAATTTCCCCGGCGCGGACAGCGACGGGGCTGAACTGGCCTACAAAGTCGGCCTGTACACCAGCGCCGCGCCGACCTACTTCCCCTCCGTAGATGGATATATTGACGGCGGAGTCTTCGCCAACAATCCGAGCATGTGCGCGCTCACACAGACCCAGGATGCGCGCCTGGCCAATCGCCCGGCGCTTTCCGAAGTGGCGCTCCTCTCGCTCGGCACCGGGACGCCCTTGATGTACATTCCGGGCAAGCGTCTGGATTGGGGCTTCGCGCAGTGGGCGCAGCCCCTCATCAGCCTGATGCTCGACGGCGTCTCCGGCGTCGCCGATTATCAGTGCCAGAAAATCCTCGCCGACCGTTATCACCGCCTCGCCCCCGTCTTTCCGCCCGGCATCTCCTACCCGCTGGACGCTGTAAAGCGGGTCTCGGACATGATCCAATTCGCGCAGGAGGTGGACCTGTCGGCGACGATCAAATGGCTGAAGAAATACTGGCTGGAGGCGGCCCCCGCGCCGGCGAAACGACAGCCCCGTCGGGGAGGCTACCGGTGAGCAGGTCCCCAACCGCCGCTGAATTACTCGACCATAATTGCAGAAGCGAAGGCTATGTAATAGAATAAGTCTACAATGCCGTTTCCCGACCCGCTTCCGCACCCGGAAAAAATCCATCCGTCGGCCTTTGTCGCTCCCGGCGCGGTGGTGGTGGGCGACGTGACTATCGGCGCCGAGGCCAGCCTGTGGTTTGGGGTGGTTGTGCGCGGAGATGTCGAGGCGGTCGTCATCGGCCCGCAGACGAACGTGCAGGATGGCTGCATCCTGCACGCCGACGCGGGCGAGCCGTGTGTGCTGGGCGCGCGCGTCTCGCTGGGGCACGCGGCCATCGTCCACGCGGCGATTGTCGAGGATGATTCGCTCATCGGCATCCGCGCGACGGTGTTGAACGGCGCGCGCATTGGCCGGGGCAGCCTGGTGGCGGCCGGGGCCGTCGTCACCCCCGGCACGGTGATCCCGCCCGGCTCGTTGGTCGTGGGGCTTCCCGCCAAAGTCATCCGCCCGGTGAGCGAGGCCGACCGGGAGCGCATCCGCCGCACGATGGAACACTACGTCGAAGCCGGCCGGGTCTACAAGGCCGCGTCTGCCCGCGAGCGAAAGGAGCAAAACTGAACATGATGAATGAGATGATCGAGCTGCTCAAGGGCGTCGAGTTTTTCGACGGCTTGACCGACGAAGAGCTGCGGCGGGTGGCGGGAATTTGCCGCGAGGTGCGCTACCGCAAAGGCGACCTGGTCACTTCGCAGGGCGAGGAGGGGGACGAGATGTACATCGTGCGCGAGGGCCTGGTGGAGGTGGCGATCGGCGAGAGCGGGGCCGCGCCGCGCACGGTCGTCAACCTGGGCACGGGGCAGGTGGTGGGCGAGATGGCGCTGGTGGACCGCGGCCCGCGCTCGGCGACGGTGCGCTGCGTGACCGACGCCGTGGTGAGCGCAATCCAGCGCGACGCCTTCGAGCAGTTGTGCCAGTCCGATCACCATATTGGCATGATCGTCTACCGCAACCTGGCCGCCGACCTGTCGTTCAAACTGCGGCACCGCCACCTGGCGCGCCGGTAGCCCACGGGAGGCCAAAGTGGTTTACAAAGTCAGCATTGTCATCCCCGGCGCGGAGCACGCCGGGGCGATCCTCAACCTGCGCGAGATGCCCAAAGTAGGCGACCGCATCCGGGTCGGCGAGATGGAGGTCGAGGTGTTGGAGGTGATGGACCTGGTGCCGCCGCGCGGCGATTTTCATTTCGTGCACGCGACGTGCAAGATTGTGGAGGAGGCGAAGAGTAATTGACTAGAGGGTTACCACTCCAGTTCCATGAAATCCTCGGCCCGGACGACGGGGCCGCTGAAAGCCCCCTCGGCCTCAGGCACGAGGGAGGCGAGGTCTTTGCCGTCCACGCAATAGTGGATCAGCACGAGTTTCCTGGCGCCGGCCTCGCGCGCAATCTCGCCCGCCTGCCCGGCGCTGGTGTGCCCGATCCCCTTGCCGGCGACTTCGTGGATCACCATGTCCGCGCCGCGCGCGAGCCACAGATCGCCCGGACACGGCTCGGTGTCGCACGAGTAAGCCAGCACGCGGCCCGTCTGCTTATCCTCGACGCGCAGGCCGATGGTGGGGACGAAGTGCTTTACTGGCGCGCAGAGGATCCGGTAGTCGGCGGATTCGAGGACCGGCGCGCCCTCGTGGTTGTCCACGGGGAAGAAGGCGACGGGGAACATCTTCGGCCAGGTGTCCCAGTCGTAGGCTTTCATCAGCGCCTCGACGCGCGTCAGGCAGTGCGAGGCGCCGTGGATGCGCAGCGGGTTCTTGCGCCCCCGCAGCCACATTTCCATGATCAACATGGGCACCCCATAGGTGTGGTCAGGGTGAAAGTGGGTGAGGATGAGGTCGGTCAGGCCCTCGAAATGGAGGCCGGCCCGGCGCAGGCGGAGCACGGGCTGGCCGGCGCAGTCAATCAGGATGAAAGCGCCGTCCCGGCCCAGCAAGGCCAGGTGGGTATTCTCGTGGGTCTCGTCGGGAACGGCGCACGCCGATCCTAAGACAATCAGCCTGGCCATGGGGTTGGCCCAGTCAGCCTCCAAAGACTGCCAGCACAATACGGGGAGTCACCAGCGCCTCCAGCAGCGCCGCGCCGGTTAACAACGGCGCCACCAGACCCAACGAAACTTTAGCCCAGTCGGCCAGCGCCATCAACCAGCCGTCGCCCAGCGTTTTGCCCGGCGGCGGCGCGAGGATGCTCGCGCCCAGCCGCAGGATCGCCGCGCCTTCCAGGATGGCGGCTGGTATCTCCAGCAGGCCGTGCGGCAGGATGAAAGCGGCGAAGAACAGCGCCGGGCTGACGCCGATGAGCGCCATCTGCCCGGCAAAATAACCCACCAGCGCCAGGGGGAGCATGAGCAAAATCACGCTCATCACGCCGAGCGAGAAGGCGCCCAACCCGGTCGCGATCGCCAGCGCGCGCAGGTTCGTCAGCAAAATCCACCCTGCGCCCAGCGGCGAGACGAACCCGAACTGCGCCAGCCGCTCGCCAAAGGTTCGCGTCATGTCCTGGAGGGCGTCGGCCGAGAGCGGCAGCCGGTACAATGGCGCGTAATTGTACCCGATGACAATCGCCGCCGCTAACGCTCCGGTCAGGATGACCAGCGGGATAGCCAGGCGGCGCACGGTGGGGAAGACCTCCCCGCGATACCAGGCGCTCAACCCCCGGCTTTGGCCGGCAAAAGCGGCGCGGAAAATCGCCCAGGCCGCCTTGAAGTTGATCTCGTCAATATCCCGCCCGAGCAGTTCTTCGCGGTTGAACAGCTGCACGCCCATGCGGACGAGCACGGCCATGAGGCAGACTAACCCGACCAGCACCCACCACAGCACGTCGTACTGCGCCCAAAACATGATGACGCTCTCGCCCTGGATGAGCAGCGCGAAGGGGATGATGATGAAACTCGCCAACAGGTTGGCGGCGCGCACCGAGGTGACTTGCGCCGAGATGACGACCGCGCCGCTCACCATCACCATCGCCTGCACGGTGGTGAGCGATACGATCTGAACGAGGAGGGCGGGCGTGGGTTTCCAGCCGATCGTCCACGCCAGCCCGGCCAGGTAGACCGTGATGCCGAGGTAAGCCGCCGCCAGAGGCGGGAGCATCGCGGCGAGCATCTTGCCGATGTACAACTCCAGATCGGTCATCGGCGAGGACAACAGCGGCTCGAGGCTGTGCCGCTCTTTTTCGCCCACGAAACTTTCCAGCGCGATGACCAGTGACACGGAGATGGGGAAGAAGCCGACTACCATCAGCAGGAAGGGGATCAGCCGGTCGCCGATGATCTCCGCCCCGTACTGCGCGACAAAGCGCACGGCCTGGTTCGCCGTGAAGTTCATGAGCAGCGGAAAGAACAACGTGAGGACGATCACCGGGACGATGAGGCGCCAATCGCGGAGTTGGTCCCGCAGCTCGCGCCGGGTGATCACCAGCGCGCGGGAAAAAGTGTGCCAGGCTTGGGAAAGCGTCATGGGCGAGGGGCAAGCGGTAAGCAGTAATTAGTAAGTAGTAAGTGACAGGCGGCAGATTACGCTTCACGCTCCACGCTTCACGCTTCACCTTCCGCCGCCTCGACGACTTGCAAATACACATCTTCCAGGCTGCGCGCCACCTCGGCCAGCGTGACCACCGGGATTTTCTGCTCAAACAGGCGCTGGAGGATAAGCGGATTGAGACGCGCCGGTTCGGGTGCGCGATAGAGCAGCCAATCGGACCCAGCCTCCACAATTTCCACCACGTCTGACAAATCTTCGACCAGGCCATTGAGGGGCGCGGCGGCGCGCAGTTCCATCAGGGGCGCGCCGAGCAATTCGCGCTTGAGCGCCGCCGGGCTGCCCTGCGTGATGATGCGGCCCCGGCGGATGATGGCGATTTGATCGGCCAGTTGCTCGGCCTCGGCCAGGTTGTGAGTGCAGATGACGACCGTGCGGCGGTCGGCTCGCAATTCGGCGATGGCGTCCCGCACCAGTTTGGCCGACTGCGGGTCCATGGCCGAGGTCGGCTCGTCGAGCAGGAGCACTGGCGGGTCGTGGAGCAAGGCGCGGATGAGGGCGAGCTTCTGGCGCATGCCCTTGGAATACTCGCCCAGGCGTTTGCCGGCGGCCTCGGCCATGCCAAAGCGTTCGAGCAACTGCGCGGCGCGGCGGCGGCGGGCCGCCGGGGCCAGGCCGTAGAGTTCGCCAAAAAAGTCCAGGTACTCCTCCGAGCGCATGCGAAAATACAGCCCGTGCTGCTCGGTGAGCACCCCCACGCTGGCGCGCACCCCGGCTGGCGCCCGCGCCACGTCGTAGCCCGCCACCCGCGCCCATCCGGCGGTGGGCTTCAGGACCGAGGTCAACATGCGGACGGTGGTCGTCTTGCCGGCCCCGTTGGGGCCGAGCAGCGCCAGCACTTCGCCAGGTTGGACTGTCAGGGTGACGTCGTCCACCGCCAGAAAGCCGTCAAACCGTTTGGAGAGGCCTTGCGTCTCAATCATCTCTGAAGACCCTTAACCAAATTATAGCCCCATCCGACAGGGTCGGCAGTAACCGTAAGTCCTATTCCACGTTCATTTACGGGCCAGACCTGCCGGGTCTCCGAGACCCGGCAGGTCTTCAAACCGCAAACCGAACTGGGATTACGGATTCGGCGCCGGCGGAGACGTTCCACCGGAACGTCTCTACAGAAGATCGTTTATTCCGCCGCCGGCGTCTTCAATTCATACCGCCGGGTCTTGCGGTGGCGGGCGACCAGGACCCCGCCGAAGAGGATGACCAAAATCGCCATCACCGTCTGGTTCGCGTTCAGCCCCAGCACCTGTGAGCTGTCCAGGCGGATGAATTCCAGCAGGAAGCGCAGGACCGCATAGAGGATCGCGTAGACGAAGAACAGATCGCCGTTCTTCAGCCGGTCGGCATACCGCCGCGCGAGGTAGAGCAAGGCCAGGCAGATGAGCAGATTGCCCAGCGACTCGTAAAGAAAGGTGGGGTGGAAGCGGAGCGCGGGATCAGTGAAGCCCGGCACGCGGTGCGCCGCGTCAATGTTGAGGCCCCACGGGAGCGTCGTCGGCGCGCCGTAGAGTTCCTGGTTCACGTAGTTCCCCCAGCGGCCAATCGCCTGTCCCAGAGGAATGGCGGGCGCGGCGATGTCCAACCATTCGAGGAAGTTGAGCCGCACGCGCTCCACGACCTGACTTTCCCATTTCCATCGCCCGAAGGATCTCGTCTCGGTCTTTCCGGGAACCGGCGTGAAAGCCCCATAGCGAGTGAACAGGTATAGCCCCAGCGCGCCGCCGGCGACGGCGCCCGGCAGGCCCAACCCGCCCTGCATGGTGTTGACGGCGTCGAGCGGGTGAGTCAGATAGAACTGGGTCGTGAACCCTTGCGCAATCATGCTCGGCGGTGGGGTGAGGATGTGCCACAGCCGCGCGCCGATGATGCCGCCGATCAGCGCCCAGATGATGCCGTCCCACACGAGGTCGGGATTCTTGCCTCGTCGCCGCGCCTCCACCGAGGCCAGGTAGCCCGCCACAAACGCCCCGGTCACCAGGATGATGCCGTAGAAGCGCAAATACAGCGGGCCGAGATGGATGCCAAACTGATCAATGGTCATTGGTTACTCCTGAATACCTTGCGTATTCCGTATTGCGTATTGCGTATTCCGTCAGCCCACTTACGCAATACGAAATACGCAATATCGCGAAGCGTCCCTTTGGGACGCGCTATGATTTTCGCGCCTGCCGCCGCACATACAGCGTGCGCTGGAGCGCCGTTACGTTGGCGAGGATGGCGATGGCCCACAATGCTACCTGCGGGAGGTTCAGGAGCAACGCCGGCGTCATCACCAGGTAGCGCTCCATGCGGGTCAGCACGCCCACGTTGCAATCGAAGCCCAGCGCCTCGGCGCGGGCCTTGGTGTACGAGACCATCACGCTGCCCATCGTCGCTACGAAGACGAGGACGACGGGCAAAAAGTAGCCCTCGGGACGCTGAAGGTAATGGATCAGCAGGCCGAGCAGGATCAGCATCTCGCTCCAGCGATCCGTCACCGAGTCCACGAACGCGCCGAAATGGGTGGGCTGGCCGAGCTTGCGGGCCATCGTCCCGTCCAGCCCGTCGAACGGCCCGCTCAGCAGAATGAAAAGGCCGCCGACGGTCATAAAACCAAAGGCCAGAAACACCGCGCCGACAATATTGCCCGCCAGGCCGATGAGCGTCATCGTGTTCGGGTGAAGGCCGAGGCGGATGAAGAAGTCGGCCAGCGGTTCGAGGATGCCTTTTGTCTGGAGGCGCATCCAGCCGGTGAAGGTCAGGCGCTTTGGCTCAGTCTGGGGGGCTTGCATATTCTCACCGTATTGCGTATTGCGTATTGCGTAACCACCCCTCTACGAAATACGCAATACGCAATGCGTCTCATTTCCCTGCAATAAACTCTTCCGTCTTCCGGCGCGCTACGTCGTCGGTGTATTGCTCGGGGGGCGTCTTCATGAAATAGGAGGCCGGGCCTTTGAGCGGGCCGGCCAGGCCGCGGTCCAGCGCCAGCTTGGCGCAGCGCACTGCGTCGATGACCACGCCCGCGGAGTTCGGACTATCCCACACTTCGAGCTTGAGCTCCAGGTTGAGCGGCACGTTGCCGAAGGTCGTGCCCTCCATGCGAATGTAGCACCACTTGCGGTCGGTGAGCCAGGGCACGTAGTCTGAGGGGCCGACGTGGACGTTCTCCTCGTCAATCTCGAAGTCGAGCTGCGAGGTGACGGCGTTGGTCTTGGAAATCTTCTTGGATTCCAGCCGCTCGCGCTCAAGCATGTTGTAGAAATCCATGTTGCCGCCGAAGTTCAGCTGGTAGGTGCGCTCCAGTTTCACGCCCCGCTCGCGGAACAGGTTGGTCAGCACGCGATGGGTGATGGTCGCGCCGACCTGGCTCTTGATGTCGTCGCCGATGAGGGGCAGGCCGCGCTCCTGAAACCGCCTTTGCCAGTAAGGCTGCGAGGCGATGAAGACCGGGATGCAGTTGACGAACGCGCACCCGGCTTCGAGCACCTGCTCGACGTACCATTTCGTCGCCATCTCCGATCCGACCGGGAGATAGCTGACGACCACGTCCGTCTTGGTGTCGCGCAGGATTTTGACGATGTCCGCCGTCGGGCCGGGCGCCTTCTTGACTTTAGTGTTCAGGTATTTGCCGATGCCGTCGTGCGTCATCCCGCGCTCGACGGCGACGCCCAACCGGGGTACGTCGGCGAATTTGATCGTGTTGTTCGGCGCGGCGGAGATCGCCTGGCTCAAATCCAGGCCGACCTTCGCGTCCACCACGTCGAACGCCGCCGAGAACTCGATGTCGCGGATGTGATAGCCGCCCAGGGTGACGTGCATCAGCCCCGGCACGCGGTCATTGTCTTTCGCGTCCTTGTAAAACTCCACCCCCTGTACCAGCGACGAGGCGCAGTTGCCGACGCCGATAATCGCCACGCGGACTTTCTTGCTGCTTTTTTTTGCCACAAATGGCCTCCCAATTTTTAGTTGAGACCTGACAAGTCTTCGCGAAGCAAACCTTTCAAGTCTGGAAGTTCTAAGAGAGTGTCCTCAAACGCTCCTCAGCCGCGTCCCCGCGGCGGGAACGTCCGCGCCCACTCGCTCCGCTCGGGGTGCTTCGCGAAGGACGCGGACTTCGAGCGAGTTTGACGACGCTTTCTAAAGCCAATTATACACGTCAGCCGAGGACTTTAATGGCGATCACGCCGGCGGCGACCAGCAGCGCGCCGACCAGCCGCATGGCCGTGCCTTGTTCCTTGAGGAAGAAGACGCCGATCGCCGCGCCGAGCACGACGCTCACCTCGCGCACCGCGCCCGCGTAACTGGCCGGAGTCCCGTTCTGCATGGCGTAGAGGACGATGGCGTAGGCCGAGAGGGTGGTGAAACCGGCGATCACGCTGTTGAAGCGCGAGTATCCCAGTTCGACGCGCAGGCCGCCCCAGCCCACCGCGCGCAGTGTGCCTGGCGTGAGCAAAATCACGGTCATGCACAACGCCAAGTAGGTATACAGCAGCGGCCACACCGGGTCATCTTGACGCAGCCCGACGCCAGCGCGATCGATCACCGTGTAACCAGAGATGCACAGCCCGGCCAGCAGCGCCCAGCGCGGGCCGGGGCGGTTCAGTTCGCGGAACGGTTCCAGCCATGCGCCCAATCGAGGCAGGTTGATCACGTACAGGCCGAGGGCAATCAGCGCAATGCCGGCCACCCCGCCCCAGCGGTGCGCCTCGCGCAAGAACAGGCTCGACCAGGTGAGCGTCAACAGGGGGGCCGTGCCGCGCGCCAGCGGATAGATGATCGAAAGGTCGCCGGTTTCATAGGCTTTGGCAATGGCCGCGAAGTAACCGGCTTCGAAGATCGCGCTGAGAAACATCACCGCCCAGCCCAGTGGCGGGACCGCGCGCCAGCCGAACAGCAGCACGGGCGCAAAGACGACGCAGGCCCAGAGCAGCACCCACCAGATAAACGCCGTCCGGTCCTGCGTCCGTTTGAGCGTCACGTGCGCCACGACGTGGATGCAGGCCGAACCCAGGATGAGCAGGAAGTTCGAAAGCGACATCGCCTTGTGAAATTAATTCCTCTCTGTTACAATGCGCCCGATGACGGGGCGTGGCTCAGTTCGGCTAGAGCGCACGGTTCGGGACCGTGAGGTCGGCAGTTCAAATCTGCCCACCCCGACCAGCCACCCTTCGCGCTAACCAGGGATCGAAAAAGCGGGGAACCGGGCGCCTCGCCCGC
>DAOTXG010000385.1:0-3344 GCA_034435515.1 Anaerolineales bacterium | reverse complement strand
GTTTGGCGAGGCCAGTTTTGCGCTGTATAATCCGGCGCGATGGAGGCTGCCATGGAACCAATCCAATTAACCGACGAACAGAAGAAAATGCTGGCCTGGATCGAGCGCGCCGGGGCGGTCAGCCCCAGCCAACTGGCCGCGCAAACGAAGATCTTGCCGACCGAGGTCTGGGCCATGCTGAACCAACTGGCCGAGCTGGGGCTGGTCGTCATGCGTGAAGACTCTGACAGCGTGGACGGCGTGCTGGTTTTCATCTCTATGGCGACGATGCAGCAACAGATGAAAAAGGGGTAGGCCGATGCGTCCTGCGACCGGCGGGCCGGACCTGCGCCGCCGCTTCCACCTCGGCCTGACGTTCTGGCTGGCCCTGGCGGGGGCAGCCGCCCTCTTCCTCGCCTCCCCGTTAGAACAAATGAACTTCCAGCCGGGCGTCGTCGCCGCGCAAAAGAACCTCAAGGCGGCGATTGTCTTGCTCGCGCCTTACCTGCTCGTCACGGCCCTGGGCGCCGGAGTGGGGCTGGCGGAACTTGCCTCCACTTTCGGCGAGTATCCGCGCGAGGCCATCGCCACGCGCTGGGGGCAATATCTCCTCTGGCTCAACGCCCTCGCGGCGGTCGGCGCCTTCTTCGTCGTCAAGCAATACGCGCCGCCAGACACCAACATCTTTCTCCTCATCCTCAGCGTCGGCGTGGGGTTCCCCGCCCTCATCCGCACCAAGTTCACGCTTGCCAAACAGTTCGGCGGCGAGGGCCAAGAAGATTTGAGCATCAACCTCGGCTGGCTGTACGACAAGTTCCAGTATCTATGCAAAATGCAGATTGACCTGGAGCTGATGACGTACCGCCGCACCCAGGTGGACCGCCTGCTGGCGCGCTACTCGACGGTGCAGGAACTGTATCAGACCGCGATTTACACCGCCAAGGCGCGCGCGACCTTGAGCCAGGAAGAGGAGGCCGCCAAACTGGCCGAACTCGAAAAGATCATAGACCCGAAAGCGCCGCCGGAGGTGGCGCGGATGGAACTGGGGCTGCTGATCCTGGAATTGGGCGGCGTGGCCTACGTGGACTTGCTGGTGCGGGCGCGCGACATAGCCCCGGCTTCCCGCGTCGGCGGCGCGGAGGCGCTGGGCGCGGCTGCCGCCGGGAAGCCGCTCTCCACCCAGGCGCTGGTGAAAAAATTAACTGAGCTGCCGCTGGACGACCTGGTGGGGCTGGCGCGGGATATGCTCAAAGCGCACGACGACGACGAGTGGGTGAAGCAGGTTGCTGCCCCTGCGCCTGGCATCAGCGCCGTCCGGCAGAAAGCGCCGATTGCCTATTACCTGGTGGAACACGCCGGAGCGGAGGCCGTGGCCGAGGCGCTGACCAAGCGTGGGTAGGCCTCACCCCTATCCTCCGGCCGCCCCCTCTCCCGACGCTATGAGCCTTGTTGATGAAAGCGTCAGCGTTTGCGGCGGGAGAGGGGGACGGGAGATGAGGGCCCGTTTGGCTCACACAGCCGCCTGTGCTGTATTCGTCACTGATTCCAGGCTACGGGGTTAATCATAACGATGGCACTCCCCGCCGAGCCGATCTCAGCCAACCGCTTCTATAAGCGCCGGCCCCGCGCCGCGCTTTGAGAGACTTATGCTGGCCCGTCCTTGCCCGACCTTGACCGGAACCGCACGCTTCGCGCTGCCTCAGCGCGCGCCCGGCTGCCCCGCACGGCCGCCAGCCGAGCGAAAGGGGGTGAGCGCCGTCTGAATGTATGCCCAGCGCCGATCTCCCGCCCTGCCCGATGGTGAGACGGCGTTTCTTTATTTTTCGCACCCGCATTCGCTTGCTATCTCGCCCATCCGTTCGAGAGAGGAGAATATTCCATGTCTGAACCTGCGAAAGAAGTCCAGGGCGTCCGCTACGAAAATGTTGATAAGGAATACCTGACCAAACGCCAGCTGCATCGGAAAGCCGGCTGGGTGTTGCTCTGGGGCCTGGGAGTCGGCGCGGTCATTTCCGGCGACTTTTTCGGCTGGAACTTTGGACTGGCCGCCGGGGGATTCTGGGGTCTGACCATCGCCACGGTGCTCATGGCCGTGATGTACCTGTGTATGGTCTACAGCATCGCCGAATTGTCTACGGCCCTCCCCCACGCCGGCGGATTTTATTCCTTCACTCGCAACGCTTTCGGCCCGTGGGGCGGCTTCATCGTCGGCGTGACAGACCTGATCGAATACGTCATCACGCCGGCGGTGATCGTCGTCGGGATCGGCGGCTATCTGAACGCGCTCTTTCCCAGCGTTCCGCTCTGGGCATGGTGGCTGCTCTCCTATGCCATCTTTGTGGGCATCAACATCTGGGGCGTGGAGATCACGCTCAAGGTCGGCATGGCCGTCACCCTGATCTCGATGGCGGTGTTGGTGGTCTTTTACGTGGCGGCGGTCGCCTCGGGCGCGTTCAAGTGGGAACTGTTGTTCAACGTGCCAGCGGATCCGGGGCAATCCGCCACGTGGCTGCCCAGGGGCTGGGGCGGCGTCTTCGCCGCGCTGCCCTTCGCCATCTGGTTCTATCTGGCGATTGAGGAACTGCCGCTGGCGGCCGAAGAGACCGTGGATACAGTCAACGACATGCCCAAAGGGCTGATCCTCGGCATCTTCACCCTGCTGGCGCTGTCCATTTTCACGCTCGTTCTCAACAGCGGGGTGAACGGCGGCGCGGCGGTGATCGGCGAATCGGGCGCGCCGCTCAACGACGGGTTTATCGCCATCTTTGGCGAGGGCGCGACGACCGTCTTGCTGACGCTGATCGCCCTGACCGGCTTGGTCGCCTCCTTCCACACCATCATCTACGCCTATGGTCGGGTGTTCTTTGCCTTATCCCGCGCTGGCTATCTGCCGCGCTGGATATCCCTCACCAGCCATCGGTTCAGGACGCCTCACATCGGCCTTATCCTGGGCGGCGTGAGCGGCTTCGTTGTGGCCGTAATCCTGGATCGGTTCGGCGCGGGGATTGTGGGCGCCGCCCTGCTCAACATGGCCGTCTTTGGCGCGGTCATCTCGTACACAGCAGTGATGCTGAGTTACATTAAACTAAAGCGAGACCGGCCGGATTTGCCGCGCCCTTACAAAAGCCCGCTCGGGGTTCCGGGCGCAGCCGTTGGCGCAGTCTTGGCGGTCATCGCCCTCCTTTCTTGTTTCGCTAACCCGGATTACCGTCCGGGTGTCTATGGCGTGGCTGTGTTCCTGGTGGCGAACATCTTGTACTTTGCGCTCTTCAGCCGAAACCGCCTCGTGGCTCAAGCGCCCGAGGAAGAGGTGGCCCTGATGGCCGCCGCTCAGAAGGAACTGGCGCACTGAAAGCCTGCGGGCC
>DAOTXG010000384.1:0-3425 GCA_034435515.1 Anaerolineales bacterium | reverse complement strand
TCTGACCCCCGTTGGCCAGGTAAACGATCCCCCCTGATCCAGAAGCGGGTTGGGACAGGGTGTCGCCGTCCAGGATAGTGGGTTGACCCGTATCTCCCGATTGTGTGACCGGGGAAGTGATTGTGGGGGTGGCTGTGGGCGTGAAGGCTGGAGTCGCGGAGGGGGTTACCGTAACCGTGGACGTAGCCATTAGCGTTGGCGTTTCAGTCACCGTCGCCGTCGCGGTAGCCGTGGGCGTCAATGCCAGCGTGGGCGTGAGGGTTGCCGTCGGCGTAAGGGTGGGCGTCGCAGTCGCCGTTACGGTTGGCATGGTCGTGGCCGACAGCGTTTCGCTGGCCGGGGGCGAAGTCGAAGCCGTGGGCGTCTCAGTCTCCGTCGGGGCACCAGTGGCAGTGCTCGTCGGGGTCTCAGTCGGAACGTCCGTGGGCGTCTCGCTCGGCGCGAGCGTCGCTGTGGCTGTCTCGGACAGAACAGCCGTCGCCGTCGCCGTGGCCGTGTCCGTCGGCGCTGCTGTGGGGGTATCGGTCGGCGTCCCAGAGGGATGCTCCGCGATGGCGGTCCCTTCACCCTGCAACAAGACAGCCGCCGCGCTCGGTTTCAGTTGACTGGACGAGACGGCGGCTGTGTAGCCAGGGGTTACTAGGGGCTGAGCGACAAGCGCCAGGATGGTGATGAGTGATAAGGGGTGAGCGGTGAGCGGCGAGCGGCGAGGGTGAGCGGTGAGCGGTGAGCGGTGAGCGGTGAGCGGTGAGCGGTGAGCGGGTGGTGGATTTGGCTTTCATTTCCTTATGTCCCCCTTTGCTGGTGCCCTGGGGTTGTATGACACTGACAGTTGCAGAGTACAACAAATCGGGGGCGCGTGTCAAGCCCCAATTTTTATTTCCCCTTGCCTTTCTCCCCCATTCACCGATAATTCCTCCGACGAATATAGACAGTCAGTGTGCTTTAGTAAAGCCGGCGAGGGCGTATGGCTAAAATCTCCGAAGTTTTAAACCTCCCGCTTGATCTCCCCGAATGGCTGAAGATTGCCAACTCGGCGACAAGCGACCTGCCGCCGAACATTGACCTGATCCGGCAGTACGAGGAAATCAAGGACGAGGTGGAACCGGCGGTGCTGGGCGTCCTGCGCTCCGGCAAGTACATCCTCGGCCCAAACGTCCAGGCATTCGAGGCGGAGTACGCAGCGTATTGCCAGACGCAGTATTGCGTGGGCCTCTCCTCAGGCACCGAGGCGCTGCACCTGGCGCTCGCCGCGTTGGAGATTGGGCCGGGCGACGAGGTGATTACGGCGTGCAACACCTATATCGCCACTGCCCTCGCCATCACCTATACCGGGGCCACGCCCATCTTCGCCGACGTGGCGCCGGACACGCTTAACCTCAGCGCGGCGACCGTCGCGCCGAAGATCACCCCGCGCACGAAGGCCGTCATCCCCGTCCACCTCTACGGCCACCCGGTGGATATGGACCCGCTGCTCGAACTCGCGCGACGGCATAACCTGTACGTCGTCGAAGACGCCTCGCACGCGCAGGGGGCGGAGTACAAAGGCCGCCGCGCAGGGTCGCTGGGGCATATCGGCTGTTTCTCGTTTTATCCGGGGAAGAACCTGGGCGCGGGCGGCGACGCGGGCGCGGTCACGACAAACGACCGGGAACTGTGCGAGAAGGTCAAAATCCTGCGCTACGTCGGCCAGCGCGCCAAGTGGATTCACGAAGTCATCGGCTTTCAACAGCGGCTCGACGAGGTGCAGGCCGCGTTCCTGCGCCCCAAACTGCGCCGCCTCGACCGCTGGAACGACAACCGCCGGCGCGTGGCGGACATGTACGACGAATTGCTCGGTAGCAAAGGCATCCCCATGCCGTTGCTCAGTAGCAAGGGCATCCCCATGCCGTTGCTTGAGCGGCCAACCGAAGCCCCGTACGCGCGGCACGTCTATTACAACTACGTCGTGCGCGTGGAGGCCGGACAGCGGGACGCCTTCATGGCGCACCTGGCCGGGCACGGCGTTGCCACTGTCGTCATGTACCCGACGATGGTCCCGCTCCAGCCTGCCTATCGGGACTTGCTCGATTATACGGAGGCCGATTTCCCGGTGGGCGTCGAGGCTTCGCGCCGCCTCGTCAATCTGCCCATCTTCCCGCACATGCGGGAAGACGAAGTGAAGCACGTGGCGGAGGCCATTCACTCCTTCTTTGCCCATTAGCGACTTACAGAATACGCAATACGCAATACGGAATACGCAATACGTTGAACCTCTCCTTCTTCATCACCCCGCACGGCTTCGGCCACGCGGCCCGCGCGTGCGCGGTGATGGCGGCCCTGCTCCAGCGGCGGCCGGCGCTGCATTTCGAGATTTACACGCAGACGCCGCGCTGGTTCTTTGACGACTCGCTCGCCGGGCCATTTACCTGTCACTCTCTGCTCGCCGACGTCGGCCTGGCGCAAGTCTCCCCGCTCGTCGAAGACCTGCCCGAAACCATCCGGCGGCTGGACGAGTTCGCGCCCTTCCCGCCCGCGCGGGTCGCCGGACTCGCCGCGCAGCTTCGATCACAGCGCTGCGCCCTGGTGTTGTGCGACATCAGCCCGCTCGGGATTGCCGCCGCCCGCGCCGCCAGCCTGCCCTCCGTGTTAATCGAGAACTTTACGTGGGATTGGATTTACGAGGGCTACGCCGCCGAAGCGCCCGCCCTCCGGCCCCACATAGATTACCTGCGCGAAATCTTCGCCTCCGCCGACTACCACATCCAGGCCGCGCCTGTCTGCGCCCCCCATCCTGCCGCGCATCTCGTCTCGCCCATCAGCCGCCAGCCGCGCGCGCCGCGCGAGCGCATCCGCGAACAGTTAGGCCTCCCGCCGCAGGCCACAGCCGTGCTGGTCTCCATGGGCGGCATCCAGAGCCGCTACCACTTCCTCGACCGCCTCGCGGAGCAGGGCGATATTTTCTTCGTCGTGCCGGGCGGGAGCGAGGCTGACGAACGGCGCGGCAACGCGGTTCTCCTCCCGCATCACACCCCTTTCTTTTATCCTGACCTGCTCAATGCCTGCGACGCCGTCGTCGGCAAAGTAGGTTACAGCACCGTCGCCGAAGCCTACCACGCCGGCCTGCCGTATGGCTGCGTCACGCGCGCCCGCTTTCGCGAGTCGGAAGTGCTGACGCAGTTCGTGCGCGAGCAGATGCGCGGCCTCGAAATCCGCCCTGAGCAATTTGAAAGCGGCGACTGGCTCGCCCGCCTGCCTGACCTGCTGGCCCTGCCCCGCCTCGAACGCCAGGAACCAAACGGCGCAGAGCAGGCGGCGGAGCTCATTGCCGACCTTCTGGCCGGATATACTGCCTAGGGTCGCAAGTTGCATTCTTTTAATCCACGAAGGGACACGAAGTTTCACGAAGACGCGAAGACTGGCAGCCCCCTTCGTGTCCCTTCGTG
>DAOTXG010000383.1:0-3145 GCA_034435515.1 Anaerolineales bacterium | reverse complement strand
CAGGCCACCGTCCCGCCGACCGGCAGCCGACTGAAGGCATTGCCCACCAACATCAGCAGGGGATAACCGTTGCCATGCGCGATGCCCAGCCGCGCGGCGCTCACCTGGAATTCAAAAGGATCGGCTTCGCCGACGGCGGGGGCGAGAGTGCGAAGGTAGAGGCAGAACAGGAGCAGGAACAGCGCCAGGTCCCAAAGGTTGAATCCTAGAAGCCGTGGGGGAGCAGCCCACTCGCTTCGCTCGGGGTGCTGCGCGAGGGAGCGGCGGGGCAGCGGCGGGGCAGCGGCATCCCTATGCCGCGCGGGATGCGCGATGAGGGGCAGGGAATGCTCGGCGGTGAAGAGCAAGAGGAGGAAGAGCGCGAGTGAGCCGAGGAGGAGAGTCTGGGAGCGGAGGAGATTGACTTCGGGCGAGAGGAGGCCGGGGAGCGGGAGGAGCAGGGCGAGAGCGGCGAGGGGCGTCGAGCGGCGAGCGGCGAGCGTGGAGCGTGAAGCGTGGAGCGTGGAGCGGTCCGAAGGGATGCTTGGCGATGGAGCGTGGAGGGGGTCGGGAAGCCGGTTGGCTGCCGCGTCCTGAGCCACGCGCGAAGCGTGAGCGAAGTCGAAGGAGCGGAACAGACTTAGCAGCGACGCGGCGAGGCCGGCCAGAAGCGCGGCGGCTGCCAGGACGCCAGGCCCGGCCAGAAAAGCAAAGCGCTGCGGGTTGAGCTCAAAGAGATAGCGCGCGAGGGCAAGCCCGTAAACGCCGCCGCAGACAAGCGATAACGCGCTGGCGCGGGTCACTACGAACGATAAGGCGAGGCGGAAAACGCGGCCGGCAGTTTTGACGAGCCTCATCCCCGCTTCGCGCCGCCCGCGCTTCGGGGGATTCATCGCGGATGGGCCGGCGCCTCGGCGTCGGCGTCTTTGAGCTGGAAGTAGGCGTTGAGAATCTGGTTGGCAATCGGCCCGGCGATCTTCGAGCCTTCGCCGCCGTTGTAGACGAAGACGATGACGGCGACCTCGGGATTCTCAAAGGGCGCGTAGAGGTAGGTCCAGGAATGCGTGGGCCACTGGCCGGGTTTGCACAACCCCTTGGGGTAGGCGATCTCGTCGCAGTATTCGGCGGTGCCGGTCTTGCCCGCGACGTTGACGCCCGGCACCTCCACGATGGGCGTGTTCTCCTCTCCGGCGAAGACGGCAATGGGGCCGTGGAGGGTGCCGCTGGTGACGGCTTCGCGCATCCCGGTTTGAATCAGTTGCAGCGTGTTGGTCGAGATCGGCAGCCGGCGGAGGAGGAGGGGCTGGGTATCGGTGACGACGTTGCCTTCGCCGTCGAGGATTTTATCCACGAGGGTGGGCTGGTAGAGGACGCCGCCGTTGACGGCGACGTTGATGGCGTTCATCATCTGCAGGGGCGTGGCGATGACGTAGCCCTGGCCGATGACGGCGTTGTAGGTGTCGCCGGTGGCCCAGTTCTCGCCATAATTGATGCGTTTCCACTTTGAGTCCGGGATCAGGCCGCGCGCCTCCGCCGGCAGCTCCACCCCCGTGTATTCGCCAAAGCCGAACAGTTCCATCCACTTGGCGAGCCGCGCGATGCCCAGGCCTTCGACTTTTTCGTCCGCCCAGCCGCCGCCGATCTTGTAGAAATACACGTCGCACGATTCGGCGACACCTCGGATGAAGTTCACTTTGCCATGGCCGGTGCGCAGCCAGCACACAAAGTCCTTCGGTCGGCCGGGGTCGGCCGGCAGGTACTTCTCGCGGACGGTGATCTTGCCCGGGTCCGTCAATTCCTTGTCGGGGTCAATGACATTTTCCTCCAGCACGCCGGCGGCGGTGACGATCTTGAACACCGAGCCGGGCGGATAGAGGCCGCTGACGGCATGATTGATGAGCGGCTTCTCGACGGTGTCGCTCAGGACTTTGTAATAGGGAAAGTCAATGCGGCGGGCAAAGCGGTTGTTGTCGTAGGTCGGCCACGACACCATGGCCAGGATTTCGCCGTTCATCGGGTTCATGGCGATGGCCACGCCGCTGGAGGATTTGACGGCGTTGAAATAGCCGTTGATGAAATTGATGCGCCCTTTCAGGGCCGCCTCGGCGGCAGCCTGCAGCCGGACGTCCAGCGTCAGTTGGACGTTGAACCCTGGGACCGTCTCCGTTTCCACGCGGAGGATGCGCAGTTCCTTGCCGGCGACGTCTTCTTCAACCAGGCGGCTGCCGTTTTGTCCGGCGAGGATATCCTGGAGGGAGGCCTCGACCCCGGCCACGCCGAGGCGGTCGCGTCCCGGAATGAGGCCGCGCGCGGTGTAGTACGCATACGTCAGCGGGAATTCCTTGGGATCGGGGATGGGGGCCATGTAGCCGATGAGGTGCGCCGTGAGCGAGCCGGTCGGGTAATCGCGCAGCGGCTCGACGATCACCTGGACGCCGGGCATATCCGCCTCCTCTTCGCGGAGGATAAAGGCCGTGTCCTTGTCAATGTCACACTTGATTTTGACCGGCGTATACGGCGCCAGGCCCGCGCCTTCGTCCACCAGGTCTTTGATGCCGCGGCCCGGCGTGCAGGGCGACTGGGGCTGGGAGCCGGGGACGACGATGGGCATGCTCAGCAGCTTAGACAGCCGCATGTAAATCGCCTCGACCTCGGCGGCGTTATCCGGCAAGTAAGCAGGGGTGATGCTGGCGGCGAAGGACGGCGCGTTCCGGACGAGCGGCGTCCCCCGGCGGTCGTAGAGGATGCCGCGCGGGGCCGGGTCGCTCACGCGGGTGACGCGGTTCTCGAAGGCGTCCTCGACGTATCCCGGACCTTCGAGGATTTGCAATTGAAAGAGGCGGAGGATCAGCCCGGCGGCGCTGAGGAACAGCGCGGCGTAAAAGGCCAGGATACGCCAGGGGCTGGGAGCAGTGTAGCGAGACATGCGTTCAATCTTCGACTTCGCTCACGGTTCGACGGTCGCTCATCTTTCGCCTTCGCTCATCCTTCGCCTTCGCTCAGGAGGTCACTGGCGCGGGGTTGACCACGCCGTGCAGCCAGCGCAGGAGGGCGTACAGCGGCAGCGCGAACACTGTGTTCAGCACGGCAGCCGGCAGCGTGATCCGCGTGAGGCTTACGCCCCATCCTTCGACGCTGCTCAGGACCGGCCTCACCGGCTGGCCGA
>DAOTXG010000382.1:0-9390 GCA_034435515.1 Anaerolineales bacterium | reverse complement strand
GGCGCACCACCTGGAAGCCGCGACGACCGACGGCTTGAGTTTTGAGATGAGCCGCGCAGGCCTGGAACGACAACTGAAAGACCTCGGCGGCCCGAACGCGGGTCTGCTGGGCGAGATTCTGGCCGCCGCCAGTCAGGTGCTGCCTCCGGACATGTACGCCACGCTGGACGCGGAAGTGAACAACGCCTACGACCATGCCAGCACGGCGCTGGCGCTCACGCGCGGCTTCTTCGAGGCGGTCGCCGGATTCATGGAAGAAGTGCGCGAGGGCCAGCCGATCGGCGACTATGGCCAACAGGTGCGCATCCTCCCGGCCACACGCACGTTGCCGCCCTGGAGCCAGGTCGAGATCCACTGGGAGCAGTTGGGCGAGACGTTGATGGCGCTGGCTAAGTCTCTCGCCCACCTCGCCGCAGGGTTGAACGAGCTGGAGGAGTTTGACCTGCCGGAGCGCGACGATCTCGTCCCGGCGGCCAGCGCGGCCAGCCGCCGTTTCGCCGAGGTCGTCGAGAAAGTCAACGGCCTGGTTTTCAAGCCTGAGCCGCTGACGATTTATTGGGCGGGGGCCAGGGCCAACGGCCAGCGCGTCGCGCTTCACGCCGCTCCGCTGCACGTCGGGCCGCTGGTGCAGAAACACTTGTGGCACGCCAAAGAGTCGGTGGTGATGACCTCGGCGACGCTCACGACGGCGGGCGACTTCACGTATCTCAAAGGCCGCCTCAACGCCCACGAGGCCGACGAGATGGCCGTCGGCTCGCCGTTCGATTACGAAACCTCCACCCTGCTCTACCTGGTCAACGACATCCCTGAACCGCTGGACAAGCAGGGGCATCAGAAAATGGTCGAGCAGGGGCTCGTCAAATTGTGCACGGCCACCCGCGGCCGCGCGCTCGTCCTGTTCACCTCTTACGCCCAACTCAAGCAGACCGCGCAGGCCATCCGCGACCCGCTCGCGCGCGCCGGGATTGACGTGTACGACCAGTCGGACGGCACCTCGCGCACCATGCTGCTCGATTCGTTCAAGACCTCTGAGGGGGGCGTGCTGCTTGGCACCAAGAGTTTCTGGGAAGGGGTGGACGTCCCCGGCGAGGCGCTCTCGGTGCTGGTCATCGTCAAACTCCCCTTCGACGTCCCCTCCGATCCCATCATCGCCGCCCGCGCCGAGACCTTCGAGCGGCCTTTTGACGAGTACACCGTGCCCGAGGCGGTGCTCAAATTCCGGCAGGGCTTTGGGCGCCTGATCCGCTCCCGGAGCGACCGGGGCGTGGTGGCCGTCTTCGACCGGCGGATGCTGACCAAGCAGTATGGCCGCATTTTCCACGACTCCCTGCCGTCGTGCACCCGCAAGGTCGGTCCGCTGGCGCAACTGCCGCTCCTGGCGGCGAAGTGGATTGACGGGGGATAAAAGATGCCGTTATAATCGCCCCTGACCTTCCGCACGGCTCTTCCAGCGCAGGCCGACCGACCCCGCCTGCGCCGTTTGTTGAATCGGGACTCAGGCTGCCGGCGCGACGTCCTTCGAAAGTGCGTCGCACCTGGACCAAGCATACTCACAGCAAGGAACTCACGACATGATTGACGTTAACGGACTACGCAAAGGCGTAACCTTCGAGCTCGACGGCCAACTCTACAAGGTGCTGGATTATTCGCACAACAAGCCGGGGCGCGGCAACGCCACCATCCGCACCAAATTGGTCAATCTGAAAACTGGAGTGAACCTCGAGCGCACTTTCCAATCCGGCGACCGGGTGCAGGATATCCGGCTCGACCACCACATCGCGCAATACATCTACAACGACGGTCACTTCTACTACTTCATGGACACCGAGACCTACGAGCAGACGCCGTTGAACGTCGAGACGCTCGGGGAGAACGTGCACTTCCTGAAGGAAAATCTGGAGGTCAAGCTGACGTTCTACCAGGATCAGCCGATTGACGTCGAACTGCCGCCCTCAGTTGACCTCCAGGTCGTCGAGGCCGAGGTGGCCGTGAAAGGCGACACCGCCACTGGCGCCAACAAGATGGTCACTACCGAGACCGGGCTGAGGGTGCAGGTGCCCCTCTTCGTCAACGTCGGCGACACGATCCGGGTGAATACCGAAACGGCCGCCTACGTCACGCGCGCCTGAAGTTGTGGGACAAGTTTGAAACTTGTCCTACGGTTCAAGACATAAGCCTGCTCCCTTCTACATCTATGCGTACCCCCGCCGGTTTCGAGTGCAAGTTCTTCTACGCCAACTACTATCGGGGGCGCAACCACGAGGAATGCCGCCTGATCGCGCTCAACCCGGCGAGCGAAAAATGGACCTCCGGTCTGTGCCGCGACTGTCCTGTGCCCAGGCTCGTCCGCGCCAACGCCTGCCCGCACTTAGTCCTGGAAGCCAAAGTCATCAAAACCTGGCTTGGCCTGGGGCGCAAGGTCGCCGTCTCCGCCTCGTGCACGAAAACACTGCAGGACGTGCGCGAACCGGAAGTCGGCTGCGGTCAATGCCACGCCAACCTGGATGCCTTTCAAGCCTCTGCCGAAGAGCCATAACCCCTCCATCGCTGGCCGCGTTCGACATTGGTCAATCGTCACACCCCGTGCTCGCTCCTCCTTCGCCGCCCGCCTGTGATCTCCACCCTCCTCTTCGACCTCGACGATACCCTGCTGGGAAACGACATGGGGACGTTTCTCCCGGCTTATTTTCAGCGGCTCACCCAGTATCTCGCCGCGGACCTGGACGGCCAGACCACGCGCTTCCTGGCCGAACTGTTGAACGGCACGCGCGCGATGATAGCCAGCACCGATCCGGCGCGCACACTCAGCGCCGTCTTTGCCGATCATTTTTACCCCGCGATGGGCTGGGAGCCCGAAGCCTGGACTCCACGCTGGGAAGATTTTTACCGCACCGGCTTTGCCGAGTTGCGCCGCCTCACCACGTCCCGCCCCGCCGCGCGCGCCGTCGTGGAGTGGGCGTTTGCTCAGGGCTACGAAGTGGTCATCGCCTCTTCGCCGCTCTTCCCGCTGACGGCTATTCAAGAGCGGCTGCGCTGGGCCGGAATTGACGACTTCGCTTACGCGCGCATCACCAGTTACGAGAACAGCCATTTCGCCAAGCCGCACCCCGAATACTTCGCCGAGATTCTGGCCCACCTGGGACGGCGGACGGACGAGGCGCTGGTCGTCGGCAACGAGTGGAACGACGACATCGTCCCAGCCGCGACCCTCGGCCTCGCGCATTTCTGGATCGCGCCCGCCGGGAGCGCCGTGCCGGATGTGTCGCGCACCCGGCTGCACCCGACTGGCATTGGCGACCTGGAGATGTTTTTAGCGTGGGCGCAGACGGCCCTGCCAGCGCTGACCATGCCGCCCGCCCCGGCAACGGCCTTCCCGCACCTGCTGTTGGGCAACCTGGCGGCGGCCGTGGCTGCGCTGGACGACTTGCCCGACTCGGCCTGGCATTTCCGGCCGAGCGAGGGCCGCTTCGCGTGGTCGCCGGTCGAAATCGTCGCCCATCTCCGCGATTTGGACGGCGAGGTGAACCTCCCGCGCGCGCGGTCGGTCGTCGAAACCGACAATCCTTTCATCGCCGGCGTGGACACCAAGTCCTGGGCCGTGGAGCGGAACTACCAGGCCGAGCCTGGCCGGGAAGTCCGGCAGGGCTTCATCACCACGCGCCAGAGGCTGTGCGCCTTCCTGGGCGAACAGCCGGAGGCCGCCTGGGCGCGCCCCGCCCGGCACGCCTATTTTGGTCCGACTCACCTGGCGGAGTTGGTCGGCTGGATTCTCGACCACGACCGGCTGCACCTGGAACAACTGCGCGTGACCCGCCGGAAGATCGCCTCACGCATTTGAGGCTGGGATACATGGATGCCCTGGAGCGCTTTGCGGCAACCCTGAACGCGGCCGAAGCTGCTACGCTCGGCCACGTGCGCGATTATCGTCAGTGGCTGACGGAGCAGCGCCAGACTGAATTTGAGCCGGGCGCAGACGACGACGTCTTTCTGCGCACCTACCTGACGCAACGGCGTGCGCAGGGCGCAGAGCACATCCTGCTGCGCGACCAGACGACGGCGCTCAAACGGTTCTATGCCTGGGCCCAAGCCGAAGCCCTGATCTCGTCCAGTCCGTTTGACCAGTTCAATTTCGACCGGCCGTTCCTGAGGCGTGACCAGATCCGGCGGCGAGAAAGCGCGCTCGACGCCGCGCCACACGAGCGCGAACTGCTGCATCTGCGCGCGCTGAATCGATTGGCCGAGCAGCTCAACCGGTCGGCGGACGTACAGACCGCGCTGGACGCGACGTTGACGACGCTCGTGGACGTGATGCACCTGCGCACCGCCTGGGCCTTCGTCACGACCGAGAGCGGACTGCTAAGGGCTACGGACCCGTCTCCACATGATTTCGCCCTGGTCGCCGCTTGCGGCCTGCCGCCCGGCCTGGCGCGTGACAACGGCCATTACCTACGCTGCTCGCCGGATTGCCACTGTCAATATTTCCTCCGTTCCGGCTATTTAGTGCGCGCGGTCAACGTGGTCGAATGCACCCGGCTGATGGATTCGGCTGAAGCCAACGGCGACAACCGGGGCTTGCTGTTCCACGCCTCCGCACCGCTCGTGGTTCAAGACCGCATGTTGGGCATCGTCAACGTCGCCACCGAAGAATGGCAGTTTCTGACGGCAGCCGACCTGCAGTTCCTGACGGCCGTTGGCGCCCAGGCGGCTATCGCGCTGGAGCGCGCGCAGTTGTATGACGAAATGAATACGCAGCACCGCCGGCTTGAACGGGAGTTGGTCATGGCGCGCGAAGTGCAGGCCAGCCTCCTGCCGCAACCGCTGCCAAAGATTCCCGGCTTCAGTCTCGCGGCCGAGTGGCGCTCGGCGCGGGAGATGGGCGGTGATTTCTACGATGTTTTTGCGCTGCCCGACGGCCGCTGGGCGCTGGTCATCGCGGACGTCTCCGATAAAGGCGCGCCGGCCGCCCTGTACATGGCGATGACGCGCAGCCTGATTCGCGCCGGCGCCGGTCTCCACGCCAGTCCCGCGGCGGTGTTGCAGGAAGTTAATCAGCAGCTCCGCGCGCATTGCTCGTCCAGCATGTTCGTCACCGTGTTCTATGCCGTCCTGGACGCAGCGGCGCGGGCGCTGACCTATGCCAGCGCCGGTCACAATCCGCCGCTGCTGCGGCGCGCTGCCGGCTCGATGGAAATGCTCACGCGCACCGGCCTGCTGCTGGGCGTTCTTGAAGAACTCGCTCTGTCAGAGGCTCACCTGACGCTCGCGCCAGGCGATATGCTGGTCGCCTACACCGATGGCGTCACCGATGCATTGAATCCGCAGGGTGAAGAGTATGGTTTGACGCGCTTCAGCGCCGCCGTGGCGCAGGCGCCCGCCGCGGACGCGGCGCGGCAACTCGCCCACCTCTCGCGCGACCTGGCTGCTTTTACAGGCGACGTGTCGCCCTTTGACGACATCACCTGGCTTATTGTGGCGGCCGACGAGAAAGCATAAAATGCCGATTCACTTCTTGAACTGCGGCACGATATGAGCCACAAAGACTTCTACAAGATTCTGCAGGTTGATCCAGCCGCCGAGACAGAAGTCATCGCCGCGGCGTATAAACGTCTGGCCCAGAAATATCACCCCGATATCAATCCGTCCCCCGACGCCACCCGGCGCATGCAGGAAATCAACGCAGCCTACGAGGTCTTGAGCCATCCAGACCGCCGATCCCTCTACGACCGCGAACGGTTGGCGCGTAGCACGCCGCTGGATGGCGCCCGCTGTCCTCGAGACGGCGCCATTCTCGGCGCGATAGCCGTTTTCGAGGGGCAGGTGCATCGTTGCGCGGAATGTCAGGGCCTGTGGATCACCAAGGCGGGTCTCCAGACGCTCTCCAAGTCGCTGAGGCTGGATGTGCCTGAACTCTTCGGCGGGGCGGCGTGGCCCGTAGCCAGCCTGCCTGACTCCCGGCTCACCTGTCCGGATGATGCTGCCGCCCTGGCAGCCACCCACTGGCGCGAAGTGGAAATTGACATCTGTCCCAAGTGTTTCGGCATCTGGTTCGACCGGGATGAATTGGACAAGCTCGCCGGTCGGCGCCCGCTGGAAGATCAGGCCCGTCCTGAGAGGCGGCAGCGATTGATAGACGGGTCGTTTGAGCCTATCGAGGGCGTGATGGAGGTGCTGGTGAGCGCCGCAGAATTTATCTTTGGAGCGCTTGATGATATGATTGATTAGGGCTTGAATGGCGTATCGCCTATCGCGTATCGCATGTTGCTGATAACGGAGGGCAATCCTGTGTGCTCTCTGCTAACCGCTCCCTGCCATCGGCTATTCGCCATCCGCTAAAGGAAAGCGCTATGACGATCCAACTCGTGAGCTCCGCTTTCACTGAAGGCTCGCCGATCCCGGTCAAATACACGTGCGACGGGCGGGATGTTTCGCCGCCCTTGAAATGGAGCGGCGCGCCTCAGAATGCG
The DNA here is from genome assembly GCA_034435515.1 of Anaerolineales bacterium. Taxonomy (GTDB): domain Bacteria; phylum Chloroflexota; class Anaerolineae; order Anaerolineales; family UBA6663; genus DATDRS01. The sequence goes on along the minus strand of DAOTXG010000382.1, from coordinate 2,926 downwards.
AAAAGCTTCGCGCTGATCGCAGACGATCCGGACGCGCCCGTCGGGACGTGGGTGCATTGGGTGCTCTACAACCTGCCCGCGACCGCCGCCGAATTGCCGGAAGGTGTGCCGACCACCGACACGCTCTCTAGCGGAGCGGTGCAGGGGCGCAATGACTTCAGGCGCATCGGTTACGGAGGGCCCTGTCCGCCGCGCGGCAGTCCACACCGCTACTTTTTCAAAATCTATGCGCTCGACACCATGCTCTCGCTCAAGCCTGGCGCGACCAAGCAGGAACTGCTTAAGGTGATGCAAGGCCACATCCTGGCCGAAGGGCAGCTGATGGGGCGTTATTCCCGAAAGTGACGGCGAGGAAAAAGACAATGAGCGCAACCGCCTCGTGGAAAATCTCTGGCCTCTATTTTGAAGCGTGCAACTGCGAGCTGGTCTGTCCGTGCTACTCGGGCAAGCCCCCCACCTACGGCTACTGCGAAGGCAACTGCGCCTGGCACATCCGACAGGGCCAATTTGGCGATGTCGCGCTCGATGGCCTGAATGTGATCATGGTGCAGCGCTGTGTGGGCTTCATGCGCGAGACCAAGTGGCAGTGCTGGTTCTTCGTTGACGACCGCGCTACGCCCGAGCAATTCGACGCTCTGAAACGCATCTTCACCCTGACCGACGGCGGGCATCTGGCGAAGATTTTCGGCAGCCTGTGGGAGGTACAAAGCGTCGAGCGCGCGCCGATTGAAATGAAGCTGGAGGGCTGGCAGCATCGCGCCTCCATCCTGGGCAAATTAGGATTAGCCATCGGCCTGCTCAAGCCAGAGGCCGGGCCAACGCTTTGCCGCCTGCCCAACGTGCCCGGCCTCGCGGCGCTGGCCGAAGAAGACTGGTTCGACGATGGCCGGATGAAATTTGATTACCGCGGCCAGAACGCCCTGACCACGACGTTCGCATACTCTGGCGAATAGCAGAGGGCCGATGGCAGACAGCGCACTGAACCGTGATCGCGCCATTATGCTAGGCGGTCTCGCTGGTCTCCTGCTTCTCAGCACAGGCATCTGGCTGGCACTTTCGTAATTCACCATCTGCTATTCGCTCAATGCTCCCTCGCTTCCCTCTGGCCATCCTCCCTACTCCCCTTATCGAGGCGCCGCGCCTCTCGCGTCTCCTCGGCGGGCCGCGCATTTTCGTCAAGCGCGACGACCTCACCGGCTTTGGCTTTGGCGGCAACAAGGTGCGCGGGCTGGAGTTTTACCTTGCCGACGCGCTGGCGCGGCAGGCTGACGTGATTGTGACCGGGGCCGGGCCGCAGTCCAACCACATCCGCGCGACCTCGGCGGCGGCTCGCGTGGCCGGGTTAGACGTGGTGGCCGTGATGCACGACTCGCGCCCGGCTGAGACTCAGGGCAACCTGCTGCTCGACGAGCTCCTCGGCGTCCAATTACGATTTACCCATGCCCCGGACCGCTCGCTCGTGGACGTCCAAATCGAGGAAACCGCCGACGAACTCCGCCGCGCCGGCCGGCGGCCCTACGTCATCCCGCGCGGCGGGGCTTCGGCGTTGGGCGCGCTCGGCTACCTGGAGGCCGTCCAGGAAATCAGCCAGCAGACAGAGGCGATGGGCATCCGCCCCACGTGGCTGGTGCTGGCGGCCGGCGCGTGCGGCACTCAGGCCGGGCTGATTGCCGGGGCGCAAATCTATGGCGCGAGTTATCGCGTGTTGGGCGTCACCGTCAGCCGCCCGGTTGAGGAATGCGTCGAGCGGATCGCGCGCCTCGCCGGCGAGGCGGCGAAACTGGCCGGGCATAAGATCGAAGTCAGGCCGGAAGACGTGATGGTGCGCGACGGTTTCATCGGCCCCGGCTACGGCATCCCCACCCCTGAAGGCGTCGAGGCCATCCGGCTCGTCGCGCGCGCGGAAGGCATCTTCCTCGACCCGACTTACACCGGCAAAGCGATGGCGGGGCTGATCGCCGAAATCCGCTCGGGCCGCATTGGGAAGGACGAGACGATCATCTTTTTGCACACTGGCGGCGAGCCGGGGTTGTTTGCGCACCCGGAGATTGTCTCTTTAGCCTGAATCTGAGCCTGTTTTTCGCACAGACCCTAAGGGTCTCGGAGACCCTTAGGGTCTGTGCGGAATGTCTCTTTAGCATGCTGCCCGCCAGACAACCCATGACGCCAACCGACCGCCTGGCGCGCACGCGCTGTTTCCTGCTCGATATGGACGGGACGTTCTACCTCGGCGGCCGGCTGGTCGAAGGCGCGTTGCGCTTCGTTGAAGTCGTGCGCCGCCAGGGGCGCGACTTCCTCTTTCTGACCAACAACTCATCCAAAGACAGCCGGGAGTATGCCGAGAAAATCACCCATCTGGGTCTGCCTATCCCGCCCGATAAGGTCTTGACCTCTGGCGAGGCCACAGCGCTTTATCTGAGGCGGTCTCACCCGGGCGCGCGCGTCTTTGTCGTCGGGACCCCAGCGCTCGAAGCCGAGTTCCAAGCCTGGGGCTTCCACCTCACCGCCGACGCGCCCGATTTTGCGGTGCTGGGTTTTGACACGACGCTGACTTACGCCAAGTTGTGGCGGTTATGCGATCTGGTGCGCGCTGGCGTTCCCTACCTGGCCACCCATCCTGACTTTAACTGCCCGACCGAGACCGGCTTCATGCCCGACATCGGGGCGATGATTGCCTTCGTGAAAGCCTCGACCGGGCGGGAACCGGACACGATTGTGGGCAAGCCTAATCGGTTGATGGTGGAGACCGCCGCCGAACACATCGCCATCCCCGCGGCGGCGATGTGCATGATCGGCGACCGGCTGTATACCGACATTGCGTTAGGCGCGGCGGCGGGCATCCCGACGATTCTCGTCCTCAGCGGCGAAACGCGCATCGAGGCTTTGGCTGGCTTACCCTATCAGCCGGATTTTGTTTTTCCTCATC